>JBDSRU010000303.1:0-6101 GCA_039929145.1 Thermoanaerobaculia bacterium | reverse complement strand
AGGCTCACCGCTTGCGCGATGCGCTTGCCGACCACCATGCGGATGACGAAGAACAGCGCGACGGCCGGCAGCAGTGCGAGAACGACCTTGAGCGCCTCGGGCATCAGAAGCTCATCTTCCCCTTTTCGCCGCCGTGCCGGAAGCCCTTCCGGCCTGTGCTACGTTTTTTCGATGGCGAGACGCGCGAGGGTGGAGTGGTTGAAGAACGGGGCGCCAGCGGGGTGCCGTCTCGCCGCGGTGGTGCTGGCTTCGGCTCTCATCCTGGGTGCGTCGGGCTGCGCCTCCGCGCCCAGGCTGTCGAAGGGCGTCGATGCCACCAGGGTACGGAGCGCGCCGATAGAGGCCGGTCCGGTCTGGGTCGCCCAGGCGACGTGGGATCTGCGGGAGCGGCATCTGGTGGCGGCCGACTCTGTCGCCGGAGCCGTCTTTGTCTTCGACCGAAGGGGCAGGATTGTTCGCCGCCTGTCCAGGCCCGGGCAGGGACCCCTGGATTTCTCGAGGCCCGCGTATCCGTTCGTCGTCGGAGATCGCTATCTCGTCGGCTCGCGCCCCACTCGATGGGTTTGGTTGAACAGGCGCTTCTCGCCGGTCGATTCGATGCTTCTGGAATGGGAAGAGCCCAAGTCTGCAGGGTACCGAGAGCTGAGTTTCCATTCCTTCGACGCCGGAGCGACGAAGTTCATCGGTGTCGGAGAAGTGCAATCACACGACCTGAGGTGGTCGGGGACCGCCATGTTCGCTGTTCCTTACAACCATCCCGGACAGCTGGAGAATCTGGGCTCAATCGAGGTCGACAGCGATGAATTGGCCGCCTACCGTTCCTACCCCTCCAAGGTCGCGGCCTGCGGCGATGAGGTCTATCTGCTGCGCATGTCAGCGCGCCTGGAGATTGAACGGTTCGGCAACTCGCCTGCCACCCTGAAGAGTTTTCCCGAGACCTTTCGTCAGCGCCCGGCGCTGCCGATGCTGTTCTGTGGCCCGTCCGTGCCCGAGCGGGAGGCGGCCACGGCTGTCGCGCGGATCGCTGAAGGGCTCTTCTGTCTGGAAGACCGCTGGCTGCTGCTGCTCGCCCACCGGCCACGCGCCGACGGCGGCAACCAGTGGCTGGTTTATCCCGTCGATCCGGTCGCGGATGCTTTGGGAGAAGAGATCGAGTTACCGACCCGCGCCGCGGAGATTGTGTTTGTGGCGGGGAAGAAACATTGGGCGGTGCTCGAGAAAGGTCCGATGCGGCAAGTGGGAGATCAGCCTTTGACCCGGGTGATCACCTTCCCGCGGCCCGAGCTCAAGTTCCCCCGGCGCTGAAGGCTCAGGCGCCGGGGGAGAGGGGAGGCCTGAAGACGCCTACGGCTTCGCCTCTGATTCCCAGGGTTGCTTCTGGTAGTTGGGGAAGGGCGGTCGTTTGTAAGTCGCCGGCGGGCTTTTTGCCAACTCCTCCAGGAGGATGGCGACGCCCTTGGCGAGCTGCGGGTCGTTGCCGTCGCGGCAGTCGGCGGGCAGGCGGTCGATCTCGACGTCGGGTGGAATGCCCTGATTCTCGACCTCCCACTTGCCGTCGAGGCCGTAGATCGCCACCCTTGGCGCGGTGACCCCGCCGCCGTCGAGGAGCGTCGGATAGTCGTAGATGCCGACCAGGCCGCCCCAGGTGCGCATGCCGACGAGCTTGCCGGTATTCGCCTTGCGGAAATACCACGGCAACGCATCGCCGCCGGAACCGGACATCTCGTTGATCAGCATCACCTTCGGACCCTGGACGGCGCCGCCGGGGGAGCGGAAGTCCTCTCCTTCGCGGGTGGCAAGGAGGCTGCGCGGCGACCGGTTGAGGTAGTCGACGATGTAGTCGGCGATCAGCCCGCCATGGTTGAACCGTTCGTCCACCACCAGTCCGAGCTTTTCGGTCTGCGAGAAGAAGTAGCGGTTGAAGTTGAGGAATCCGCCGGAGCCCGTGTCCGGTAGATGGACGTAAGCGAGCCGCCCGCCGCTCAGCCGGTCGACTGTCCGGCGGTTGTCCTCCACCCAGGCGCGATAGCGCAGACCTTCTTCGTCGGCGATCGGCACCACGACGACGTCGCGCGCCTGCTTGCCGGCAGCATCCTTGGCCACCCGGAGCCGCACGCTTCTGCCGGCGCGATTCTCGAAGAAGCCGTAGATGGAGGCCGGTGGCCGGACCTCGCGGCCGTCGACCGCGATCAGGTACTCGCCGGCGATGACGTCGACGCCGGGCTGGGTGAGCGGCGCCTTGAGCTTCGGATTCCAGCTCTCGCCGTCGTAGACCCGTGCGAAGCGGTAGCGCCCGTCAGAGAGGTCGTAGTCGGCGCCGAGCAGCCCACCCGGAACCTTCGGCGCCTCGGGCAGGTCGCCGCCGCCGACGAACACATGCCCGACGCCGATCTCGCCGAGCATCTCCTCGAAGAGGTAGTTGAGCTCGCTGCGCGAGCCGAGGCCGGGGAGGTAGTCGGCGTACTTCCTCTCCGCCGCGCCGAGGTCGAGACCGTGGGCGTGCGGGTCGTAGAGGAAATCGCGCTGGATTCGCCAGGCCTCGTGGTACATCTGGCGCCATTCGGCGCGCGGATCGACCAGGGCCTGCATCCCGGCGAGGTCGAGCTTCTTCATCCCCTCCTCGTCGGCCGCTTCCGCGACCGGTCCGTCCGTGCCGGCGATCGACCAGCTGTCGTCACTCTCGAGCAGCATCTTCTCGCCGTCGGCGGAGAGTTCGAACTCCGTGATCCCTTCTGCCAGCTTCTCGACCTTGCGTTTCGCCAGATCGAATTTCTGCACGCTGACGGTCGGCGGCTCTTCGCTGTCGATCGCCTCGACCGCCGGTGCCTCGAGCAGGAAGATCTCCCCCTCCTTGCCGGCGTAGAGTCCGCTGTAGTTGCGCACCGGCACCGGCAGCGCGAGCGTCCGCTGGCTGATGCGCTCGAAGTCGATCTTTACCGCGGGGACTTTCTCAGGCGCCGGCGCATCGTCCTTGTCGGCCTTCTCCGTTTCGTCGCCGTGCTTCTTCGCCGCCGGCTTGCCACTGTCTTCTACCGCAGACTCGTCTTCCTTCTCCGCGACGCCTTCCTCGTCGCTCTCGGGTGAGAGCGGCGAGGGCTCCTTGCGGTCGAGGACGGCGACGTAGACGGCCCGCGACACCGGGTGGTCGACGCTCGACATGTCGAGCCAGGTGGCGGCCGGTCCCCAGTCGGTCGAAGCGGTGAAGTAGAGATACTTGCCGCCGCGATCGAACGCCGGAAAGCGGGCGTCCGAGAGGCCATCGGTCACCTGCGTCGAAGTCCGGCCGGCGAGCGCGTAGACGAAGATCGCATGCAGATGGGAGGGGAGCTGGCGCGTGTAGGCGAGATAGCGGCTGTCGGGCGACCAGGCCGGCTCGAGCGTGCGATACGGTGTTTCGTAGAGATCGCTCGCCACCTTTGTCATGCCGCCGCCCGCGACGTCGACCAGCCAGAGCGTCAGGCGCTTGTCGTAGAGCGCGATCTTTTTGCCGTCGGGCGACCAGAGCGGCTCGTAGAAGAACGACGGTGGGGAGCCGAGAGCGATGCGGCGGGCTTCGCCGCTGCCGTCCTGGGGAGCGAGATGCAGGGCATACTCGCCCGAAGCATCGGACAGCCAGGCGATCGTCTTGCCATCCGGCGACCAGGAGGGGTCGCGATCGGCCGCCGACGAAGAATGTGTCAGGTTGCGCACATCCCCCTTCTCGGCCGGCACGGTGAAGATGTCGCCGCGGGCGGCGAAGACGGCGCGTTTGCCGCCCGGGGAGATGCCGACGGCGGTGATCTCTTCGGCGACATCGGCCCAGCGCGGCCGCACCCCGGGCAGGTCGCCCTCCACCTGGATGTCGAGCCACTTCACGGCGCCCTGGGCGACATCGTAGAGGCCGATCTCGCCGAAGCGCTCGACGGCGATCGCTCCCGGGCCGGCGGAGGCCGACTTCAAGTCCAGCCCGTCGTTGGCGAAGGCACGCGTCACCTTGCGGTCGGCGGTGTCGTAGCGGTAGAGCGCGACGGCGCCGTCGCGGTCGGAGAGGAAGTAGACCGCGCCCTCGACCCACATTGGCCAGCCGTCGTTCGAGTTGGCGCGCGGAATCTTCTCCACGGCGAGCGTTTCCAGATCGACCAGCCAGATCGGCGTCGTCTGGCCGCCGCGGTAGCGCTTCCAGGCGCGCTGCCACTGGCCGTGCGGCACATAAGCGAGGCGCTTGCCGTCGGGGGAGGGCGAGGCCATCCAGACCGAGGGCAGCGGCAACCGCTCCGGCCAGCCGCCGGCAGCCGAGACGGAGTAGAGGTGGGCGTCGTCGGTGCCGCTGGCGCGCGACGAGAGGAAGTAGAGGCTCGCGCCGTCGGCCGACCAGGAAAGCAGTTGGTCGCGCCCGGGGTGCCAGGTCAGGCGCCGCGGCTCGCCACCCGTCGCTGTGACGGTGTAGAGATCGGTGTTGCCGTCGTACTCGCCAGTGAAGGCGACCGTCTTGCCGTCCGGGGAGAAGAGCGGATGGGACTCGATCCCGACGCCGGTCGTCAGCTGCCGCGCCGGGCCGCCGTCGCGTCCGACGATCCAGAGGTCGTCGGCGTAGGCGAAGACGACCGAAGTCGCGGAGACGGTCGGCGTCCGCAGGAGGAGCGGCGAAGCCGGCGGGGAAGCAGCTGAGGCCGTCGCGGTCTCGGCGGCAACGGCGAAGGCGACGACGGCGATGAGGGTCGAAACGGCTCGGCGCATGTTCGGTTCGCTCCTGGACGGCAAGGCTGCAAAGGTCTATTCGATACTTCGCGCGTGCAGCGCGAATGTTTCGCGCTCGGTTCAGGAAACCTCGATCAGGAGCTTGCCGGCAGTCGCCCGGCTCTCCAGGCGGCGGTGGGCGTCGCCGGCCGCGGCGAGGTCGAAGATGCTGTCGATTCGCACGCCGAGCTTCTCTCTGGCAGCGAGGTCGAAGACGAAGCTGCTGCGCAGCGCGAGCTCCTCGGCTGTCCGGGCGTAGTCGAAGAGCGACGCCGAAACCAGCGTCCTGCTGCCGAGCACCAGCCGCGGCGAGAACGGCGCGATCATGCCGCTCGACTGGCCGAAGACGATCACGGTCCCGCGGACGCGCGTCGCGCGGACGCTGTCGAGGAAGGTCGTCTGGCCGACGCCGTCGATCGCCAGGTTGACGCCTTTGCCGGCGGTGGCCGCGAGCACCGCATCCGCGAAGTTCGTCTCGGTGTAGAGGATGACCTCGTCGCAGCCGGCGGCGCGCGCGATCTCCGCCTTGGCGGACGTCGAGCAGGTGCCGAAGACGCGCGCCCCGGCGCGCTTGGCGAGCTGCGTCGCCAGGAGCCCGACGCCGCCCGCTGCGGCGTGGATCAGCACGGTATCGCCGGGCTCCACCGGCCGGATGCCGTGCACGAGGTAGTGCGCCGTCATCCCCTGCAGCGGCAGCGCTGCCCCGAGCTCGAACGACAGGCCCTCGGGAAGCGGCAGCGCCTGCGCCGCCGGCAGCAGAACCTCGTCGGCGTAGCTTCCGGTGGCGCTCCAGAACGCAACCTGGTCGCCGATGCGCGGCGAGTTGACCCCGGAGCCGACGGCAGTGACCACCCCCGCCCCCTCCTTGCCGGAGCGCGCCGGCAGAGGTCCAGGGTCGTAGAGCCCACCGCGGAAGTAGGTATCGATGAAATTCACTCCGGCAAAGCGCAACGCAATGCGAACCTCGCCGGGCCCCGGAACAGGGACGGGAATCTCGTCGAGCTGGAGAACTTCGGGACCGCCCGTGCGGTGAAATCGAATGGCGCGCATACGCCAATTCTACGGCCGGCAGCTCACGGTGAAACCGGCCACAGGGAAGGGCGGCCCCGAGTCGTAGGATGCCGGAGTGTCTCGCTCCCGCCCCGTGGGCCTTTTTTCATTGTGTGCGCTTTTTTTTCTTTCCGCAGCGGGAGCCAGGGAGGTCCCGGCGAGCGCCACCGTCGCCGACGTTCCCGGCGACGACTGGAGCTTGCCGCCCTGGGTCGGACCGTCGCCCGGGAGCGGCTTCTTTTCCGAAGAGGCAGCGCCCCCCTTCAACGTCAACGTCCGCGTCGCCGATTTCACCTGGCGGCAGCTTCAGCCGACGCAGGGGTCCTTCTCGCAGA
>JBDSRU010000302.1:0-5644 GCA_039929145.1 Thermoanaerobaculia bacterium | reverse complement strand
GGGCGCACCCAAGTCGCTGGTGCGACCGGCCGCCTCCCTGCTGTTCCGCACGGTGCGCCGGGGCGGCGACTGCCGCCTTTTGCGCGGCGTTCCGATCGCCACTCTCGGCCCCGAGACGGCGCGCGACTTCCGCCTGGTCGTCGCCGAATGTCATTTCCGGCAGGACGATGCCAGTGCCGCACGCAGGGAGCTCCAGCAGCTGCTGGCCTCCGGCGATTCCGACCTCCCGGCGTTCCGCGCCGCCGAGCTCTGGCTCGCGCACTGGCCGCAGACGGACGATCCCGAGCTCGCGCGCACTCTCGGCACGGTGCTCGCCCGGCAACGGGATTTCGCGGCGGCGGTGCCACTGCTCGAACGCGCCGTCGTTGCGGCGAGCGACCCGGGCGCCGCGCGGAACGCTGAAACGCTCTACCTGCTGGCGCGCTCTGAATTCTGGTCGGGACGCTATGCCGAGGCCGCACGCCACTTCGAACGCCTCGCGACGACGGCGCAGATCGCGGAGACGCGCGCCGATGCCCGCTACCAGCAGGCCCGGAGCCTCGAGCTGGTCGGTGACTGGGCGCGGGCTCAGGTGCTCTTCGAGCAGGCCTTCACCGCCGATCCGGCCGGCGAGTGGTCGGGCGCGGCGCTGCTCTCCGCCTTTCGCCTGCGCTGGCTCGCGGGTGACACGGCCGGGGCCGAGCAGCTTCTCGCGCGCCTCGCGGCCGAACGCCCCTGGCGCTCGGCGTTCGCCCGCGCGGCCCTCTTCGCGGCGGTGTCCGAAATCGAAAGCGGCGACGCCGGCGCGGTGCCGGCCGCCCGCCTTCTCGCCGCGGAGCGCTCCGGCGCGTCGTCGGACGAAGAGATCGCCTACTGGCGCGGCCGGATCGCCGAGCTCCGACGTGAGCCGGAAGTCGCTGTCGGTCTCTATTTGCAGGTGCTGCGCGAGCGGCCGTTTCATCCACTCGCTGCCGCAGCGCGGAGACGCCTGGCACGGCCGGAGATCGCCGCGACGGCGGAGCGCGTCGGCCGGCAGCGCGCCGCCGGGGCGACGCTCGAAGACGCCTGGGCCGCCTGGACCCTTCTGGGACCAAGCGTACCTGCCGGCCCTCTGGCGCGCGACCGCGCCCTGGCAGCGCTACGTTCGCAGCCGGCGCTCGCCAGCTGGATAGATTGGCAGCCTGTTCCGGTCTCCGCCTGGCCGCTCTGGTCCGCGGCGCTGCTCCAGCCGGAAGACCGAATGCTGGCGCTCGGCCAGTGGAATGAGGGCGCGTCCGTGCAGGCGCGCTACTTTCCCAGTCAGCAACGCCATCTCGCCTTCACGTTGGCGCACCATCTCGAATCCGCCGGGGCGACCGACCGCGCGATCGAAGTGTCCGAGCGCCTCTTTTCCGCGCGCCCGGCGCGACTCCCTTTCGAGTGGGT
Organism: Thermoanaerobaculia bacterium; assembly: GCA_039929145.1. Taxonomy (GTDB): domain Bacteria; phylum Acidobacteriota; class Thermoanaerobaculia; order Multivoradales; family JAGPDF01; genus JAGPDF01. The sequence continues at coordinate 4,240 of JBDSRU010000302.1, read as the reverse complement.
CGCCCCGGGCCTGCGCCGCCTCCTCTATCCCCTTCCTTTCCAGGCCCGCTTACGGGCCCGGGTCGAAGGCCACCCCGACGAGCTCTTCCTGCTCGCCGCGGTCATCCGGGAGGAGAGCCGCTTTCAACCCGAGGCGGTCTCTCCGGCGGCCGCGCGGGGTCTTACGCAGCTCGTCCTGCCGACCGCGCGGCGTCTGGCGAGCACTCTCGGATGGGGCGAGATCCGGGCCGAGGACCTGCATCGTCCGGAGGTGTCGATCGCTCTCGGGGCGGCCTATCTGGCCGAGCTCGAACAGCGGTTCGCCAAGCAGGGCCCCGCCCGGCAGATGTCCGTCGCGGCCTACAACGCCGGGGAGGACCAGGCCGCCCTCTGGCGGCGCTACTGCCAGACGGCCGAGCCGGAGGAGTTCCTGGCGAAAGTCGGCTTCCGGGAAACTCGGGCCTACCTGGTGCGAGTGCTCGAGAGCCAGGCACAATATGCAGCCCTCTACGCCGACTGACCCGGAAGCCAGGACGATCTCGCCCCGGGTCCGCGGGGGCCCTTGCCTCCCCGAGGGGAAATGGTAACCTTGAAGCCGATGCCCAGCGAGCAGGTCGAGGCCGACGAGGCCGCCTCTCTTCCGGTGCCCATCGAGCCGGTACGGGTTCTCGTCCCGTCCCAGATCGGCGCCCTGGGAGTGGAGTTCTACGGCCAGGCGATCGGACGAATCTTCATTGCGCCGAACGCTCCGACGGCGCGTCTCTTTCATCCGCTGTCAGCGTTCGAGACCTCGGACTTCCTGGACGAAGTTTTCGGGCGACTTTCGGAGTATTTCGCTGGCGCTCGCCGGGCGCTCGAGCTCGATTTCGATCTTGGCCCTTCGGGCGTCGATTCGTTCTCGCGACGGGTCCTGAAGGAAGCGCTGCGCACTCCCTACGGCAAGACGCGCACCTACAAGGAAATCGCCGACGCTTCGGGGCGGCCCGAAGCCTACCGTCAGGTGCTGTCCATCCTGCTCGACAATCCGATTCCGCTGATCATTCCCTGCCACCGCATCATCCCCACCAAGGCGGGGATCGGCGGCTGGATCGGCGGCGCTTCGCGCAAGCGCTGGCTTCTGCGCATGGAGCGCGAGAGCTCCGCGCAGACGCTGTAGACCGGAAGCCTGGCCTCGAGCGCCTGCGCGGCTCAGCCTCACTGACTAATCTTCGTCGAGCTCGATGTCCAGCCGGACCTCTTCGCCGGCGCTGACCGAGAACGACTTCTCCTGCGATCCCCGACCCGGCCGGACGACCTCAATGTGGTGTTCACCCGGATCGACGATCAGACCGGAGCGGAGCTTCCCGAGTTCGCGACCGGTTCCGAGGAAGCGGCCGTCGAGGTAGACCGAAGCATCGTCCGGCTCCACTTCGAGCCGCAGGCTACCCGGTTCGCCCCGCGCGTCGAGACGATCCGGCGCTCTGCGCTCGTAGTTGCCTTGCGCTTCGTCCGTTGCGGGCGAATCGTGGCGGCGACCTTGAGCCTCACCGTAGGCGCGCACCTCGTCCTCGTTTTCACGATCGCGACGCAGGCGCTCTTCCCGGTTGACAGTCTGCTTCGAGACCAGGTCCTGCGGCAGCGTCTCTTGGCCGTGCACCATCGAGTCGTTGACGTCGATGACCAAGCCGCCGTAAACCGAGTACTGACGAGAGATGGTCTCGAAGCCGGGCGCGAAGATCACGACATCGTAAGTGCCCTTTTCCAGCCAGAGGAAATCCGGAAAGCCATCGAAGTCGTCCGCAACACCGGCAAGGTTCCCGTTGACGTAGACCTGGGCACTCTCCGGGCTGACATCGAGATCGAGCGCGCCGTGGCTCGCGCCTGCGGCGGGGTACACCGAGGTGTATCCCCATCCCGGAGAGCCGTAATAGCCGTACCCGCCGTACCCGCCGGAGCCACCGTAGTAGCCGTAGCCTGGATAGCCGTACCAGCCGTAGCCCCCGAGTCCGATGTAGCCACCGTAATAGCCACCATAGTGTCCACGGTAGTGGCCACCACCCTGCCCGCCGTGCCCACCATGGCGCCCGCCGGAGCCGCCATGATGGCCGCCGCCGTATCCCTTACCGGTGGTCGCCGTCTGCGCCGCTACCGGCGACATCAATGCCGCCGCGAGCGCCAATCCCATAAAAATACGTACAGTTCGATGGGTCATGACCTTAACCTTTCCATTTCTGCCGGCGCTGTGCGCCAGCCGCGATGCAGTCCCCGAAGATAGTGAACGCGAAGGGCCTCGTCCCACATTCCGGGCAAACTCACCGGCAGGAACTGCAAAGTGCGGACCAGCCACTCCCGCCGCAGCTGGGAGAGGCGTGAGGGGAGCGCTGCCGGACCGTCCGGGCCGATGCCGAGGAATCCGGCGAGTTCGGGGTGCTTGCGAGCGAACAGAACCGCGCTCGCCCCGGCGCGCTCCTGGCGCTGCGCGAAGCTCCGGAAGTCGGTCGGGTGATCGTGTTCCAGCCTCGCCCGGGGCTCGTAGACCAGCCGCAGGCCGCGCCGGAAGAGCCGCACCGAGGCCTCGATGTCCTCCCAGGCGGGATCCGGGAAGCCCTCGTCGAACGGCTCCTCGAGAAGGCGGGCCCGCCGCAGCGAAAGATTCGAGGTGTAGAAGAAGTTGAACGGCACGTTCTCGGGATCGCGGATCAGGGCGTAGCCGAACTGCGGACCCTGTTCGTTGATGAAACGCAGAAAGGGCGTCTGCCGCAGCCGGGGATGCCAGGCGGTGTAACCGAGGACCGCCAGGTGCGAACCTCCGCCCGCCGCCCCCGCTGCCGCGCGGTGCCGCGCCCGGTGCCGGCCGAGCCAATCGGGCCCCGGCACCGTATCGTCACCGAGAAAGGCGATCCATTCTCCGGTGGCCGCCGCGACGCCCCGGTTGCGCGCTGCCGCCGGGCCGCGATTTTCCTGCCGCAGAACGCGCAGCGGACGCCCGCCGGTGCGGCTGCTCAACCACTCGAAGCTGCCATCCGTCGAGCCGTCGTCCACCACGACGATCTCGAACTCCGGCACCTCGCGCTGCTCGTCGAGCGCGTGCAGCACCTCGGCCAGGGTCCGCCGCCGGTTGCAGGTCGGAATGACCACCGAGAGGGCCTTGCTCACCGGCGGCCCTCCTCGGGCAACTCCATCACCTCTTCGAGCGTGGCGCGCCTCAGCGCCGGACTCGCCGGCAACAGACTCGCGAAGCCGGAGCTCGCGAAGAGCTCCTCGTCGCCGAGGTAAGTCGGAACCAGATAGAGCGGAAAGCGTTCACAGAGCTCGCGATCGGAGCGCTTGCGCCGCTGGCGCGCGAATTCGCGCCCCTCGGCAGCGGCGTCGAGCAGCGCGAGGAAGTGGCTCATGGCGCGCAGGTGGGAGATCGCCTGCGGATGGGAGAACTCGAATCCCTTCCCGCCATAGACGAGGCGGCGAACCTCCCGCGCCACGCGTCGCGCCGCGCGGCGGGCGAATTCGACCGGACCGTGCGTGCTCAAGTTTGAGGTCCAGCTCACGCCAGCGCCCGGTGCGGCGCCGGGAGCGGCACCCGGAAGCTTGCGACGGGCGGTAGCGTTCGAAAACGGGTCGCTGCGCAGGAGCTCCGCTCCCGGATTGCCTGCCACGACCAGCGTCTCGAGACGGCAGAGAAAAGTGACAAGGATCGCCGGCATGAGCTTCGGCCAGAGATCGTCGTCGAGATTCTTCCAGGCGGTGAGCAGCGCGTTGCGCTCGAACAGCGAGCCGCGCACGAACGGCCCGACACGGTCACTGGTGGCTGAAGCGCGATGCCGGACCACCGCTTCGCGCGCCGCCACGATCCGTTCCCCACCGGCCCACAGGCGCCATCCGAGATCGACGTCTTCGAGGTAGGCGAAGTAGCGCGGATCAAATCCTCCGGCGGCGAGAAAAGAGCGCCGCCGGACGAGCATGTTGGCGCCGCAGGCGAAGGGCAGCTCCTCGTCGTTCGACGGCTGGCGTGCGGCCGCCAGAGGCCGGCGATGGTCGAGCTGGAAGGCGTGGCCGTCGAAGGTTCGCAGGCCGTAGCCGAAATCGAGGCGCTCGCCCTGCCAATCGACCAGCCGGCCGGCGATCGCGGCGATGTCCGGTGCAGCGGCGCCGGCGGCGTCGGCCAGCGCCGCCAGCCAGTCCGGCTCCGGCCGCGTGTCGTCATTGAGCAACACGAGATCTTCGCCGGAGGCGAGCGTCGCGAGCCGGTTGTTGCCTTCAGCGAAGCCGAGGTTGGTCGGGCTCT
>JBDSRU010000301.1:0-4028 GCA_039929145.1 Thermoanaerobaculia bacterium | reverse complement strand
CCTCCCGGGCAGCCGCTGGAGCCGGCACCGGTGCGGGTGGAGGTGCGGCCGAGCGCGCCGCTGCGGGCGGCGCGCTCTTCGTGACCGGAGCGGCCGCAACCTGAACAGGCAGGCGCGTCGTCGCCATCAACTCTGGATCCTCAAAGTTGGACGTCGCGCCGCCGACCGGCTCCTCCGGCACCTCCTGCGTCGCCGAAGTGTCGTCGTCGTCGTCTTCGATCGCCACCGCGGCTGCGCCTTCGCCCTTCTTCACGCCGCCACGGCGCAGCGCGGCGGCAATTTCGGCGGCTCGCGGAAAACGCCGGTTGGGATCCTTCTCCAGGCAGCGCGTCATGATCGCGGTCAGCCCCGGCGGCAAGTCCTTGATCAGGTCTTCGGCGGGGGTGAACGGCTCGTAGACGATCTTGTGGGTGACGGCGGTCAGATTCTCGCCCTGGAAGGGCTTGCGCCGCGTCAACATCTCGTAGAAGACGACGCCGAGCGAAAAGATGTCGGCGCGGTGATCGACCTCCTTGCCCTGAATCTGCTCCGGCGCCATGTAGTTCGGCGTGCCGAGGAGCTGCCCTTCCATGGTCAGGTTCGAAGTGTCGAGCCGGGCGATGCCGAAATCGGTGATCTTGACCTTGCCGTCCTGCGCGATGAGGATGTTGGCCGGCTTGATGTCGCGGTGGACCACGCCGCGCGAGTGGGCATAGTCGAGCCCCTCGGCGATCTGCGACAGGATGTCGACCAGCCGGTCGTAACCAAACGATTCCGGGCGCTGCAGCAGCTGCTTGAGGTTCGTCCCCTTGACGAACTCCATGGCGATGAAGCAGATCCCTTCGCCGCCCTCGTCGACGACGTCATGGATGGTGACGATGTTGGGGTGCGAAAGAATTCCCGCGCTCTGCGCCTCGCGAACGAACCGGCTGCGGAACTGCGCGAGCTCCTGGTCCTTGGCCGAGAAACCGACGCGAAAGGTCTTGAGCGCGACCTGGCGGCCGATGAGCGGGTCGCGCGCCAGGTAGACCACCCCCATGGCGCCCTTGCCGATCTCCTCGATGATCTCGTATCGACCTAGTTTCTGCGGCGCGTGGGTTGTCATTCCGGATGGGCTCAGGGAGCAGCAGAAGCATTCTAGGCGCGAGCCAGTAGACGGTCAATCAGCGAGGTCTCACCGCCCGGGGAACCTCTCGCCGGCTGTTCGGAAAGCCGCCCGCGATGCCCCAGCAATGCCGGCATTGCGCGCCCGCTTTGATATGGTGCAAAGGCCGTTCGAAGCGACTCGAAAGGAGATTGGGCCCGATGCAGGTCGACAGTCCAGCCAGGATCCGGAACATCGCGATCACCGGTCACAACGACACCGGGAAGACGACTCTGACGAGCGCCCTGCTCTTCGCCTCCGGCGCCGCACCTCGCCTCGGCAAGATCGAAGACGGCAACACGGTCACGGATTTCGATCCCGAGGAGGTCGAGCGCGCAATCTCGATCGGTCTCGCTGTCTGTCACCTGCCGTGGAGGCAGCACAAAGTCAACCTGCTCGACGCGCCGGGGTACGGCATCTTCTTCTCGGAAACCAAGACGGCGCTGCGCGTCGCGGACGCCGCAGTGGTTTGCGTCAGCGCGGTCGCCGGTGCCGAGGTCAACACCGAAAAGGTCTGGGAAGCCGCCAGCGAGCTTGCCCTGCCGGTGATCCTGCACGCCAACAAGATGGATCGCGACCGCGCCGATCTCGGTCGCTGCCTGGAGAGCCTCCAGAAGACCTTCGGCCGACAGGTCCTGCCGGTGCAGCTGCCGATCGGAGCCGAGAAGGAATTCGTGGGGGTCGTCGACCTGGTGAAAATGAAGGCCTACCGATTCGAGCGCGACGGCAACGGCAAGGCGAAGGAGGAACCGGTCCCGGCGGATCTCCTGACAGCCGCCGAGGAGGCGCGCACCCGGCTGATCGAAGCGGTCGCCGAGGCCGACGAGCACCTGCTCGAGAAGTTCTTCGAGGAGGGCACGCTGGAGGCGGCCGATCTCGAAGCCGGCCTGCGCAGCGCCATCGCTGCGCGGAAGCTCTTCCCGCTGACCCTCGGCTCCTCGCTCCACCTCGTCGGCACCTCGAGCCTGCTCGATTTCCTGGTCGACTACGCCCCCTCCCCAGTCGACCGCCCCTATCCAGCGAGCACTCTCGACGGCAAGACCCTGATGCTGGAGGCCGACGTCGCCAAGCCGGTGGTCGCGGTCGCCTTCAAGACCCTGAACGACCCCTTCACCGGCCGGCTCTCGATCCTCCGCGTTCTCTCCGGCACTCTCCACAACGACGCTCAGCTGTGGAACGTTCGCGCCGAGGAGGCCGAAAAAACCCATGGCCTCGTGCATCTCCAGGGCAAGCAGGGCACGGCGACGCCGCAGCTCATCGCCGGCGACATCGGCGGCGTGCCCAAGCTCAGGCTGGCGATGTCGGGCGACACGCTCGCCGCCAAGGAGCAGGCGCTCAGGGCCGAGTGGATCCAGATTTCCGAGCCGGCGATGTCGTTCGCCGTGGAACCGAAGTCGAAGGGCGACGACGAGAAGATCGGCGACGCCCTCCATCGGCTCATGGAGGAGGACCCGAGCCTGCGCGCCGGCCGCGATCCGCAGACGCACGAGTTCCTGCTCTCCGGCAGCGGCCAGCTGCACGTCGAGATCGCACTGGCGCGCATGAAGAGGCGCTCGAACGTCGAGGTCATCCTCCATCCGCCGAAGGTGCCGTACCGCGAGACCATCCAGAAGCCCGCCGAAGGGCACGGCCGCCACAAGAAGCAGAGCGGTGGCCGCGGCCAGTTCGCCGACTGCCGGATCAAGATCGAACCGCTGCCGCGCGGCGGCGAGTTCGAGTTCAAGGACGAGATCTTCGGCGGCTCGATCCCGCAGAACTACCGCCCCGCCGTCGAAAAAGGCATCCAGGAGGCCCGCACGCGCGGCTTCCTCGCCGGCTTCCCGATGGTCGACTTCCGGGTGCGGCTCCTCGACGGTCAGTACCACGACGTCGACTCGTCGGAGCTCGCCTTCAAGATCGCCGGCTCGCTCGCCTACAAGGACGCCATGGAGCGCGCCGGGGCGACTCTCCTCGAGCCGGTGATGAAGGTCGAGATCCACACCAACGAGGAGTTCATGGGCGACATCATGAGCGACCTTTCGCACCGCCGGGGCCGTCCGCAGGGAATGGACATCAGGAACGGCGTCCAGATCGTCCAGGCGCAGGTGCAGATGGCCGAGATGCTGAATTACGCCCCGGCGCTGCGTTCGATGACGCAGGGGCGATCGAGTTTTCACATGGAGTACTCGCACTACGAAGAGGTGCCGCGGCTCGTGCAGGAGAAGATCATCTCCGAGTCGCGCAAGAAGATGCACGACGAGCATGAAGCTTGATTTCACATCTACCTGAGGAGTACGCCTGATGCAGGCCAACGCTTTGCGCGCCGGAATGTGCGTGCTGCACAACAACGAAGTCAGCAGCATCATGTCGGTCACCCACCGGACTCCGGGCAACCTCCGGGCGTTCGTCCAGGTACGGATGAGGAACCTGAAGAATGGCAACAGCTTCGAGCACCGCTTCGCCTCGACGGAGTCGGTCGAGCGCGCCATCCTCGACACGATCCCGATGGAATACCTCTACTCCGACGGAAACCTGCATCACTTCATGAGCCAGGAGAACTACGAGCAGGTCACTCTTTCGGACGACGCGCTCGGCGACACCTTGCTCTACATTCTGCCGAACAGCGTGATCAAGGTCGACTTCTACGAGGGCATGCCGGTCGGCGTCGAGCTCCCCAACACGGTCATCCTCGAGATCGTCGAGACCGAGCCCGGCATGAAGGGCGCAACCGCTTCTTCCTCCTACAAGCCCGCCAAGATGCAGACCGGCCTCGTCGTCCAGATCCCGCCGTTCGTCGAATCGGGCGCCAAGATCGAAATCGACACCCGCGAGAACAAGTACTTGCGGCGCGTCTGAGGCGCCGCGCCCTCGCCGAGCGGGCTGGCCGCTCGACGTAGTCTCGCGACTCGAAGAGCGCTTGTCAGGC
>JBDSRU010000300.1:0-4103 GCA_039929145.1 Thermoanaerobaculia bacterium | reverse complement strand
CCGTGTCGCGGCGCTCCCGGCGAGCGCCGTGCGCCGCGTCGTGCGCGGCGCGCGGCTTCATCCGCTGCCGGGCGCGGGACCGGGTCTCGTCGGGCTCGCCGAATTCGCCGGCGAGCCCCTGGCCATTCTCGACCTCGCGCACCTGCTCGGCGGCGAACGGCGCAACTCGCGCCCGCCGGTGACCGTCGTCACCTGGCTGGGGAGCGGCGAAGAACGCGAGCTCGTCGGCCTCGGCGTCGATGACGCCATCGAAGTCACCGAGCTCGATCCCTCCGCACTCGCTCAGGACCAGGCCCTGGTCGGCGGCCGGCCGGTCTTCGTGGTCGACACCGAACGGCTGGGAGTCGAGGCATGACCGCCGGCTTTCTCATCGTCCGCCGCGCTGGCGCCCTCTGGGGGCTGCCGGCCGGTCAGGTATCGAGCATCCAGCGGATCGAGCCCGCGGCGCGTGATCTCGCAAGTCCCACCGGCAGCGCGGAGGCGGAAGCGCCGTCCGCACCCGGACGCTTCGAGCTGCGACTCGCCGGAGGCGGAAGCCTCGCCGTGGACGCGGTGCTGACACTCGCCGCAGAGCTCCGAATTCAGCCGGTCTCGCAGCTCCTCCGCCGTTTCCTGCCGCGAGGCTCGAGCGGGCTCGCGATGCATGGTGGCGAGCCGCTGCTCTTGCTGGCGCCCGATACCGAGGCCCCCCATGTTTGACCGCCACGCCTTGCGCAGCACCCTGCCGCTCGCTCCTGCGGCGCTCGCGCTGCTCACTGTCGTGCTGGTCGTCGTAGCCGATGCGCGAGGCGGAGTCTCGTGGCGATCGACCGGGGCGCTGCTGATCGCAGCCCTGGTAGTCGCCGCCGCCCAGCCGGCCATCCGCCGCAGCTTCGCGGCGCGCGCAGCGAAACTGTCCGACCGCCGGCGCCTCGTCGCGTCGCTCGACGAGCTCGCGGCGGCCGACCTCGTTCGCGCCAAGGCGATCGCGGCTGAGCTGCCACCCGGGCTCGCCGTGCCGATGGGCGAGGCCCTGGCACCGCTCGAAGTGCTGGCGTCGCGCATCCAGAGCTCGTCGGTCGAAGTCGCCGGCGCCGCGGGAGCGGTCAAACGAATCGCCTCGGAGCTCGCTGCCGGCTCGTCCGAGCAGTCGGCGTCGGTGGTCGAGATCACCGCCGCCATGGAGGAGCTGGCGCAGACCGCCACCCAGATCGCCGGCAACGCCGAAGCACAAGCGGAGCTCGCTCGGCTCGGCGAGGTGACCGGCAACGAGGGCGCCGCCGCGGTCGGCCGGGCGGTCGCCGGCGTCGAGCGCCTGCGCGAACGCATCGCGGCGATCGCCAAGCGAGCCGCCGACCTCGAGCGCCGCGCCGAGGAGATCTTCGGCGTGCTCGCGCTGGTCGAGGACATCGCGCGCGAAACCCACCTCCTGTCGCTCAACGCCGCGATCGAAGCCGCCGGCGAAGGGGGAGACGTCGGGCGCCGCTTCGGCGAAGTCGCCGAAGAGGTCCGGCGGCTCTCGGGGCGCTCCCGCGACGCCGCGGCCTCGGTGCGGCGTCTGCTCGAAGAGTTCTCGACCTCGATCGCCGCCACCGTCGAAGCGACCGGCGCCGGAGGAGGCGAGGCCGAACGCGTGCTCCTGCGCGTGACGGCGACCGCCGCGGCGATCACTGGCCTGCGCGATGCGCTCGTCGAGACCGCCGCCGCCGCGCGCGAGATCTCAGCCGGCACTTCGGAGCAGCGCACCGCGTCCCTCCAGGTCGTTCAGACGCTGCGTGAGGCCTCTTCGGTCGTGCAGCAGATCGCCGACGGATTGCGCGGTTTTTCCGGCGTGGCGCGCGATCTCGAGGATGCCGCGGTGAACGTGCAGCTTCTGGCTCAGGGCTTCCGGCTCGCTTCGCCGTCGTCGCTCCGGCATCTGGCGGAATCGTGGGCGACCGAGCTGCAGCCGCTTCTCGCCAGCCCGGACGCCCTCGAGCGCCGGCTCGAGTCGCTCCTCGAGGAGCGGCCCGATGTCGAGCTCGTTTTCGTCAACGACCGCCGCCGCCAGCGCACGGCGATCGTCGGCCAGCCGGCGCTCGTGCGTGTGGTTCCGATTCCGGACGAAGTCCGCTTCGGCCGGGACTTCTCGGACCGGCCCTGGTTCCGCGCTGCCGCCAGCGAACGGCGCGGCGTCGTGACTTCGGTCATGACCTCGATCCTGACCAACGAAAAGGTCGTGACCGCGGCGGCTCCGTTCTTCGAGGACGGCGAGCTGATTGCAGTGCTCGGCATCGACGTCAACCTCGAGCGCTGGACGTCGGGCTAGGCCGTGGACGACGAGCTGCTCGAGCTCGTGCCGGTCTTCGTTGCCGAGGCGCGCGAGCGTCTGCAGCGCATCGCCGACCTCGTTCCGGCGCTGTCGCGCGGCCCCGAAGCGCTGATCGAGATCAAGCGCGAGCTTCACACGCTCAAGGGCGCCGGCCGCATGATGGCGATCGCGCCGTTCGCCGAACTCTGCCACGCCACCGAAGAGGTCGTGCTCTCCCGCCCGAGCGCTCTCGACGCCCTGCTGCTCGCCGCCCATGATGTTCTGGCGGCGATGGTCGAGACGGTCGAGAGCGGCGAGCCGGTCGCGCCCGCGACCGACCTGCTGCAGGAGTTCGAGCGCGGACGCGGCAGCGGCGAGGCGGCGCCTGGAACGCAATCCGAGGCCGCGCGGCCGAACCCGCCGGAGCGTCGCGCCGGTGAGGATCGACGCGCCGTCGACGATCGCCGTGGCGTCGACGAACGCCGGCTCGCCGAGGAGCACTCCGAGAGCGCCGGCATCCAGGCTGGCGGGCTCGACGCTTTCGCCGAACGCGCGGTTCGCGTGCGCGCCGCTGCCGTCGTCACCGGCCGGCTCCTGGCGCGCCTGCAGGAGCTCGCGAATCTCGCCGAGGACGGCGTCCGCGATCCCCAGCCGGCGCAGGCGCTCGCGGTAGTCGCGGCGTCACTGCGCCAGGCCGTGCTGGAGGCGGGGGCGCTCGAAACCCGGCTGGCGAGAACCGGCGAGGAGCAGATCGAAGCGGTCCTGGCACTGCAAATCGCGCCGATCAAGCCCACTTTGCGCTCGCTGGCGCGCTATGCGCGCGAGCTCGCGCGCCGCCTCGGGCGCCAGATCGAGGTCGAGCTCGAGGGTGAAGAGACCCGGCTCGACCGGCGTATCGCCCGCGAGCTCGAAGGCGCCCTGCGGCATCTGGTCGCCAACGCCGTCGACCACGGCATCGAGAATCCCGTGGAGCGCAGCAGCGCCGGCAAGTCTGCGGCCGGTCGCCTGCGCATCATCGCGGCCCCGGGCGGGCGCGGGGTGGAGCTCACCATCGCCGACGACGGCCGCGGCATCGACGCCGGCGAGGTCGCGCGGCAGGCGGTGGCGGGCGGATTTCTGCCGCGTGCCGCGCTCGAATCGCTGCCCGAAGCCGACGCGCTCCGGTTGGTCTTCCTGCCCGGATTCTCGACCCGCGGCGCCGCCTCGGAGGTATCCGGAAGAGGCGTCGGACTCGACGCCGTCGAAGCAGCGGTTGCCCGCCTCGGAGGAGAAGTCCGCATCACCTCGGAAGTGGGTGGAGGCTCCCGGGTCGTGCTCGACCTCCCGGTGGCTCGCCGCGGCGAGCAGGTCCTGTTGGTGCGCATCGGCAGCGCGCTCCTCGCCGTCCCGACAGTCGCCGTGCGCCGCATCGAAACGCTCGCCGGAGTCAGGATCGAAGAGACCGCCGGCCATCGCATGGCGATCCTCGGCGATCGCCTCGTGCCGTTCGTCGCCCTCGGCGAAGCTCTGGGCGTCGCCGGCGCGGTGGCCGAAGAGGCGAAACTCCTCATCGAGGGCTCGGTCGCCGGCCGGCCCGTCGCCTTTTCGGTCGACCGGATCGAGGGCGAGGTCGAGCTCCTCGTGCGTCCGCTTCCACGGCGCGCGCGTGTCTCTCCGCTTGTCGATGGAGCGGCCCTCCTGCCGTCGGGAGATCCGATCGCAGTGCTCGCGCCACAGGCGCTGCTGGGCCGCGAGACCGCCGGACGCCGAGCGCCGGGCGCTGCGCTGGTTCTCCCCGAAGCACCGCGCGAGATCACCCGGCTGCTGCTCGTGGACGATTCGCGGGTGACCCGCG
>JBDSRU010000299.1:0-5661 GCA_039929145.1 Thermoanaerobaculia bacterium | reverse complement strand
GAGCGCCCGGGTCTCGCCGCGACATGCCGGTTTTTCCTCGGCAACATCGCTTACCACGAGTTCCGCCTCGAAGAGGCGACCGCGCTCCACCTCCAGGCCCTGGCGGTCCGCCGCGAGAAGGGAACTGGCATCGCGACCTCCCTTTCCGCGCTGGGCGCCGTCGCCCTGGCGCAGGGCAATTTTCCCGGCAGCCTCGGCCATTTCGAAGAGGCGCGCGCAATTCTGGCGGAGGAAAAATCCGAAGCCGAAGAGGCCTACGCCCTGGTCGGTGTCGGCAAGGCGATGACCCGGCTGGGCGACTTTTCCGGAGCGTCGCCGGTACTACGCCGGGCACTGGCCCTGCGCGAAGGGCGCGACGACACGGTGGGCGAGGCAATCTCCCGCCTCGCTGTGGCCGAGAACTTCCTGCATCTCGACCAGCCCGACCAGGCGCTGGTCGAGGCGCGCAAGGCGCACTTCGCGCTCAGCCTCGTGCCTCCGGGCGAGCCGCGCGCCGATGCCGAGCAGTTGCTCGGGCGCATCCAGCTCCGCCTGCGCCGCAACGAAGCGGCGCTCGCCAATCTCGAAGAGGCTTCTCGGCTCCATCGCGACCTCGGCAAGGGCGCGAGCCTGCTCGCCGATCTCGCCTATCGCATCGAGGCCGAGATCGCTCGCGGTCGGGCGGACGCCATCCTCCTGGCGTACGAAAAGCTCGCGGCGGAGCGGCCACTGCTCGCCAACGCGCCGCTGCGCGAGGTCTCCGATTTTCATCTTTATCTCGCCGCGCAATGGCTCGAAGAGCGCGACGGCAGTTCCCACACGCCGCGAGTTCACCTGAGACGCAGCTACGACGAGCTCATGCGCCAGACCGGCTACCTGGCGCCGGCGATGCGTCAGCGGTTTCTCTTTCAGGTCCCGTTGCATCGCGCGATCGTCGATGCCGCCACCCGGCACGGACTCTCGCTGCCCTAGCTCCTCACCCGTTTCCACCGACAACGGGTGAGAAACTCGTGCGCCCTCTGGCTCAGGAGACCGGGGGCAGCCCGAGGATCGCGTCGAGGCGCACGCGATCGTCGTCGGTCAGATTTTCGTTCCCCAGCAGGAAGGTTCCGGCCCCCGCGGGGATCGGCACCGCCGGCCGGGTCAGCGAGCGCTGGAGAACAGCGCAGTTGATCGCCCCCAGCGACAGCGTCGCTGCCTGGTCGCAGAGAGTGAGAATCTGATTGATGGTCTGCGATTGGACCGCGACTTCGATCTTCTCGGGCAGCCTCTCCGGCAACACTTCGTAGCCGTCGGCGACACGACGAATGCGCACTTTGGACGCCAGGCGGATCGTCTGCGGCGGTACCACGAGAACGTCCGTGAGGTGCTGCACCATCGGCCCGATCGTCACATCGGCGATCAGATCGCCCTTGCCCTGCACATCGAGTTCGATCTCCCCGGCGAAGCTGCCGTCGGTGCTGCCGGCAATCGGAGTCAGCCGAATTCGATGGTCACGCAGGACGATCGCCTGCTTAGACGATTGCAGACGGACCGAGAGCCCCTCCTCGCCGATCGGCGCCAGCTCGCCCACGAAATCACTGTAGGTGCGGTTCAACTTCTCGAAGCGCAGCCCGTAGGTCGGCGCGCCAGGCGCCGACCGCGCGGGAGCGGGTGCAACCGCGGCGGCATAGGCCATCAGACAGAGGGAGGTTGCGACGACAGTCAGGGCGGGTAAACGGGCCGGAGCGCTCATCGATTCAAGGATAGTAACCGCGTGGGGCGCGAGTCTTCAACTTGCCGCCCTGAGCCTTCACTTCGACCGTCGAGAAGACACCCTCTTTCCCCGGCGGATTTGGCGCGAAAGCAAGCAGGTACTGGCTGCGTAGCTCGCGCGAGATTTGCGCGTAAACCCCACCGAGCTCGAACGCCTTGGACACGAAGTAGGAGCGTCCGCCGGTCTCGGCGGCGAGCCGCTCGAGCTTGCCGCGAATCGAGAGTTTGCTCGCTCCGACGTCGAGCCCGATGGTGTAGATCGCCACGCCGCTACGGCGGGCGAACTCGAGCGCGTCGTCATAGGAGACCAGGCTCGAGGTGTCATCGCCGTCGGACAGGAGCACCAGCGCCTTACGGCCGCGAATGCCGCGCAGCTGATAGAGCGAGAAGACCATAGCGTCGTGCAGCGCGGTGTTGCCGGCCGCCGGCAGGTCACGGAAGGCGATCTGCACCGCCTGCACGTCGGGGGTGAGCGACATGAGGAGACGCGGACGGTCGGCGAAGCCGACCGCGAAGCAGCGATCGGTCGGACGCACGACGCCGGTCAGGAAATCGCTCGCCGCGCGCTTGGCCTCGCCGATCGACTCCTCCATCGAACCCGAGGTGTCCAGCACCAGCCCGACGGCGAGCGGCAGGTCTTTCACCAGCTCGAATTTCTCGATCTTCTGCTGCTTGCCGCGGTCGAGGAGCTCGAAGTCCTTCTCGGTCAGGTTCTCGGCCAGCCCGCCGGCCTTGTCGTAGACCGTGGCGAAGATCTCCACCAGATCGACATCGACCTGCTCGAGGAAGGCGCCTCCGTTCAGAACGCGGAAGTCCTCCACCCGCGTGCCGTCGACGTAAGTCGCCGAGACGGTGAGATAGGCCGGCTCGCTGCCCGAAGGAGCGACGAAGGTCGTCTCCCAGGGCGGCTGGGTGAGCGTCGCGAGCACTTCTTCGTTCAGCCGGAACTCGACCGTCTCGACACGCTTGCCCTCGGGCACCATCACCGCCGCGCGCGCCACCGTCGAACCCACGACCCTCTTGCCCCTCGGCGGAGAGAGCAGGCGAACCTTGGCCTCGCCTTGCGGTTCGTTGAGCACCACCTCGTCCGCCACCACTACCGTGTCGGTCTCGTCGAGCCCTTCGGCCCGCACCACGAGCTCGTTCGGCAGGTTCGGCAGGCGCAGCTCGGCGCTCCATGGCGGTTTGGTGCGCACCAGCTGGCGCTCGCCGTTGACATAGAAAGCGACCTTCTGCACGCGCTCACCGACCACGATCGCCTCGGCGCGCCAGAGCCCGAAGACGACGTCCGAGAGCGGCGGCATCAGGATCAGGGCGTCGCGCGCGCCCACCTTGGTGATTCCAGTCTCCTTGCCGAGCACGACCTGCGCCCCGGCGAGCGGCGTCTCGGGCTCCGCGACCGGCTCCTTCGGCACGGTGAAGCCCTGGCTGATCCAGGCTGTTCGGCCCGAGACCTCATCGCGCAGCTCGAGCTCCACGATGTACGGCCCGCCAGGGCGCAGCAGGCGCTCGGCGACCAGGACGACCGGGGTCGTCGCCGCCGGCGGCTGCATGACGAAGCGGTTGCGGAACTCCTCGAACGGCGCTCCAGCGAGCTCGAGCCGGCCGGCCACGGTAAGGCGCGACTCCGTGCTCCCCGCCTCTCCGGCGACCGCCAGGCCGACGCCGGCCGGCAGCACGATCCGCAGGCGCGCCACCAGCCGCTGGTCACGACGCTCGGGAAAGGTTACGCGCGCCGACTCGACCGGCAGGATCTCGACCGGTTTCTCGATCACCGTGGTCGCGGCCTCGCGCGCCCAGGGAGCTACCTCGGGCGGCGGAGCGAGCATGGCGTCCATCATCGCGTCGGTCGGCCGGCTCTTCTCGAAACCGAAGAGCCCCGAGACGCCGGTGACCTCGTCGACGACCTTGCTCGCCTTGCACAGGATGCGGTCGGGGCGCTTGCCCGAAGTCTGGCCGCGCAACTCCTCCCACTGCTCCAGGTAGTACTCCATCTCCTCCATGTAAAGCGCCCGCTTCGACTCGGTCGGCCGCCAGAGCACGAAGTAGGCGCCGACCCGCGGCTGAAAGAGCACGGCGCTCTTCGGGTCTTCGAGCGTGCCGTAGCTCCAGATTTCGAGCGGATGGAAAGTGTCGCCGCAGTCGACCTTGGTGCGCTCGCGCGGCACGCCGCGCAGGAAGAGCATCCTCCCGCGAGCATCGCGCAGCGAAAGTCCTTCGCCCCAGACGAGCCTCTGGCGGAGCTCGATACCGGTGGCGAGCTCGTTCTGCGGAGTCTCGGGAAGGGGATCCTGCGTCAGGAAGGCGCGCGCCGCGGCGAGCGCGTCGGCGAGCGGCAGCGCCGCGATGCGCGTGCGCTCCGCAGCGGGCAGGAGGAGCGCCGGGCCTTCGTCGAGGAACTTGCGCAGCAGCTCGCGATCGACCGCCTCGGCGTCCTCCGGCGAGGGCGTCTGCGCCGCCGCCGGGGCAGGAGCCACGACCGGCGGCGCGGGCGCCTGCGCGAAACCTGTCGCGAGGCCACCGAGAAGGAGCAACAGTGTGCAGCGAAAGGCGTTTGAGCGCATGGACAGTCCTCGACCTTCGATCAACAACCCGGCAACAGACGGCGGCTATCCGGCATCGACACCCACAACGGCATCAGCGGCATCCGCAGAGGCATTCGCAAAAGCATTCCAGAATGCATTCCCAAAAAAGCATCAGCAAGCCGTGTACCAGCTCGGCGCCCGGCGACTATACTCGGCCTCTTCCTTCATTCCGGGTGCCCCAGACCATGTCTCCAACCGTCAAGAATCAGCCGATCGCCTCCTGGAATGCCGGAGACTCGGTGCAAGGCTTCGCTTTTTTGAAGCGCAAGGAGCTCCGTCAGGACAAGAGCGGCAAGGACTACCTCGACCTCGAGCTCGCCGACGCCACAGGCTCGATCACCGGCCGCGCCTGGTCGGACAGCTCGGCCCTCGGCAGCGCCTTCGCGGCGCGCGGCTTCGTCAAGTTCCGCGGCCAGGTGCAGAGTTATCGCGATCAGCTGCAGATCAAGGTCGACCAGTGCCGCCCGGCGGGCCCCGAAGACATTCAGGACGGCTTCGACGAGGGCAAGCTGGTGCCGTCGACGAAGAGCGACATCGACGACCTGATGCGTCGCCTGGAGGGGACGCTCGAGCGTGAGGTGAAGCGGCCAGAGATGCGCCGTCTGGCGACCGAGACCATGAGCGTCTACGGAGCGGCCCTGCGGGTCCATCCCGCGGCGAAGGCGATCCATCACGCATTCCGCGGTGGACTGCTCGAGCATGTGGTCTCGATGATGGAGCTGGCGGTGAAGTTCGCCGATCACTATCCCGAGCTCGATCGCGACCTGCTCGTCCTCGGCGTCCTGTTCCACGACCTCGGGAAGCTCCAGGAGCTCGGCGCGATGCCGGACAACGAATACACGCCGGTCGGGCGGCTAGTGGGCCACATCGTCCTCGGCCGCGATCTGGTGCGCGAACGCGCGGCGGCGATCCCCGGCTTCCCGGCCGACCTCCGCCTCGAGCTCGAGCATCTCGTCCTCTCGCATCAGGGGCGCAAGGAGTTTTCTTCCCCGGTCGAGCCGATGACCCCGGAGGGCTTCGTGCTGCACGCGATCGACGACATCGATTCCAAACTCGCGGTCCTGCGCGGCATGAAGGAGACCGGCAAGGGCTTCGTCTGGGCGCGCAGCCTCGAGCGCTTCGTCTGGCTGGGCAATCCGGATGCCTCTTCGG
This sequence comes from Thermoanaerobaculia bacterium, assembly GCA_039929145.1. Taxonomy (GTDB): domain Bacteria; phylum Acidobacteriota; class Thermoanaerobaculia; order Multivoradales; family JAGPDF01; genus JAGPDF01. The sequence goes on along the minus strand of JBDSRU010000299.1, from coordinate 190 downwards.
CCGGTGAAGAGGGTGACAACGGCGACGAGAGCGGCGACGAAAACTCGTCAAGCGCCGCTGGCTCCCCCAGTTCCGACGCCGCGCCGGCCAACGGCGACCAGAAGACCATCTTCTAGACCATGTACGAAGCCCTGCGCGATGCGACCTCTGGCCTGATCGAAGCGGGCTGGCCGGTAGTGCTGTTCGTCTC
>JBDSRU010000298.1:0-3892 GCA_039929145.1 Thermoanaerobaculia bacterium | reverse complement strand
GGGCCCTCTTCACGCGGACACCTGGTAGCGGCGGACGAAGCGGCGGTCGATGCGATCCTTGAGCCACCAGGCGAAATGGGAGTGCCCTGAAAAGTTGCGCCAACGCCAGATCGCGCGGCCATCGGCTGTGTTGAGCAGCGCGAGAAACGTGCGTTGCGGCCGATAGTCGATCGAAGGTCGGCCGGCGAGCGCGGCGCGCAGGTTGTGGTCGAGCACGGGCGCTTCGCGCACAGCGTACACGCCCGCCTTGGCAAGGTCTGGATGCCCGACGAGCCCGATGCAGTCCCCGGCGCCGAAGATCGGCGCGCCGTCGACGGCGCGCAAGGTGCTGTCGACGAGCAGGTAGCCCGCCGGATCCCGCGGCAGGTCGGAGTCGGCGAAGAGGCGAGGGGGAGCGGCGCCGGCGAGCCAGACAGTCAGGTCGGCGCGCTCCCGCGAGCCGTCGTCGAGGACAACCGCGCCGGCCTCGATGGAAGAGACCCTCTTTCCGGTCTTCAGGCGAATCGAACGCCGGCCGAGGATGTCCGCGGCGACTCGGCGTACATGCCCGGAGAGCTCCGGCAGGACGACCGGGCCGCCCTCGACAATGGTCACGAGCGCGCGCCGGCCGTGCTCCCGTCCCTGTCGCTCGAGCGCCAGCGCGATCTCCACGCCGGCCGCGCCGCCACCGACCACGACGATCGCGACCGGGCGCGCGTCGGCGCGACCGAGAAGGGCTTCGGCGCGCTCGCGCAGCGCAATCGCCCGGTTCATCGGCCGGACCGAGAGCGCATGCTCGCGGACACCGGCCGTCGCGAGGCCCGCCGGCTCCGAGCCGATGTCGACCGACAGCAGGTCGAACGAGAGCGATTCGTCGGCCAGCTCGACGATTCGCTCGCCGGCGTCGATCCGGATCGCCGCGCCCTCGACGAAGCGAGCGCGGGCACGTTCCGCCAGCACCCGCAGGTCGAACGCCATCTCCGCTTCCTGGTAGGTCCCCTGCAGGTACCCGGGCACCATCCCCGAATAAAGGTGGTGCGGGTGGGGTGAGATCAGCACCAGCTCGACGTCCTGGAGCGGCACCTGAGCAGCACGGGTGAGGACGTGAACGTGGGCATGCCCCCCGCCCAGCAGTACGACTCGGCGGGCTGTCAACGAACTACCGTTCGAGCTCATCGCTGCTCCACGCGCCGCCTCCGAGATCGACTTCGACATCGACCGCATCGCAGCTGGGGCAGACGAGACTGCGGATCCTGCGGACCAGGTGGCCCGAGGTCCCGGCTCCGGCATGAGTCCACTCGATCTTGCGGGGCATCGATGGATCGTCTGAGTCTATCTGCAGTGGGTCGGAGCGCCGAGAATCGTTACCGGGTCTGAACGGGCTCGCTGCGGCGCAGGGCACTGGCTCGGTTCCCGGGCCGCAGCCGTAAGTCCAGAGTGGATCATGCGCAGGAGTCCGCCAGCTGGCGGGTCTCATGGACTGCAGGTAGTGTCGTCTCTGCGAGGAGGTCGCGATGAAGGACTTGTTGCGAGGTTGGCCGTGCACTGCGCAGACCCGGTTCCTGCCCGTGGTGCTCCTCGCCCTGGCGGCGCAGGTTCTCCACGGGCAGATCGGCCTGATACCGGTGAGCGAGCTGGCGGCGCCCTATCTGGGAGTGGGCGAGCCGGGACTCTATCCAGGTGGATCGAACCAGCCCTCGGGGGCGCATCTCGTTTACGGCCAGGGCCGGGCCGCGCAGGTGGTGCCGCGCGCTCCGGACGGCTCGCCCTCGGCGGATGGATGGATCGGCCTGGTCGCTGTCGGAATGTCGAACACCAATCAGGAGTGGTCCCGCTTCGAGCGCGAGAGCGATCGGTTCGCTCGCCATGCCGGCCGCATCGTGCTCGTCGATGCGGCTCAGGGCGGCGTCGATGCTCCCTTGATGGATGACCCGGCGGATTCCTATTGGACCCTTTTCGACCGCCGAATCGCCACGGCGGGGCTGACGCTCGACCAGGTCCAGGTCGTCTGGCTCAAGCAGTCGGTTCTGGGCGAGGTGACCGCGGGCCAGTTTCCGGTCCGCATGGAGGCGCTGCGCGCTTCGCTGCGTGGCATCGTGGCGGTTCTCGCGGCGCGCTGCCCGCAGCTCCAGCTCGTCTTCCTCTCCTCGCGCCTCTACGCCGGGTACTCGGCGACTCGCGAGCCGTTCGCTTACGAGACCGCCTTTGCCTTCAAGGGCCTGATCCAGGACCAGCTCGACGACGTCGGCGGTCTCGGCACCGGCCCCTGGCTCGGCTGGGGGCCCTACCTCTGGGCCGACGGGCCGATCGCGCGCGGCGACGGCCTCGCCTGGTTGGCGCAGGATCTGGAAGCCGATGGCGTGCACCCCGCACCGACCGGCGAGTGGAAGGTTGGCGGTCGCCTCGAAGATCACTTCGCGGGCCACCCGCTGGCGATCTCCTGGTATCCGGCGCCAGGGGATGTCGCGCTCGCGCTGCGCGACGCCGAGGCTGACGCCGAGGTCGATCCGGCGCAGCCGGACGCCAATTTCGGTAGCTCGACGCAACTTCGCCTCGATGGCGGGCGACGCGTTTTTCTGCGTTTCGACCTCTCTGGTGTCTCCGCGCCCGTGTTGCGAGCGAAGCTCTCGCTGCTCGTCGACGCGATCGACCTCGTGCCTGCGAGCCGCCTCTACGCGATCGCCGAAACGGCGTGGGACGAGCACACCCTCACCTGGAATACGGCCCCGCCGCTGCCCGCTGTGCAGCTCGAGCAACTCACGAGCTGGAGCCGTGGCGCGGCGCTGGGGGTCGACGTGACCGGCGCCGTCCAGACGGCGCTCGCTGGCGGCGCAACCCGGGTGGCCTTCGCGCTGGCCACCCCTTCGGCGATCGCCGGGCCGGCGCCGCTGCACTCCCGCGAGGGCGGCGAAGCGCCCCGTCTCGTCCTGACCCTCGACGCTCCCGGGTCACTGCCGCCGATCTTCGTCGACAGCTTAGAAACCGGCGACCTCGAGCGCTGGCAGTAGCCGGGCCGGCGAGGACACGAGCCAGGCGGGCAGCTGCGGTTCGCCTTTCAACGGGCTGGCTGAAAGCCTTCAGTCCCTCGGCACGAGGAGTTACGCTCAAGGTAGCCAGGTCGACGACCCCGGCTAAGATCTCGAGTGGACTCGCTGACGAAGCTCGCTCAGCGGCAAATCGGAGGAAAGAATGGCTCTCGCAGCCACAGGACCAGAAGCGGCTCCACGGGCCGAGGTCGCCGCAGGCCGTAGCCGACGATGGATTCGACCGCTTCTCTTCCTCCTCGCGCTGACCGCGATGGCGGTCGCCGCGCCGGTCCTCGGCCTGGGAAAGCATCTGGCGGAGCTCCGCGGCTGGATCGAAAGCCTGGGGGCGTGGGGCCCGGTGGTCTTCGCGCTCATCTATGCGATCGCGACGGTCGCCGCAGCACCGGCGTCGCTCCTGACGATCGCGGCAGGTGCCATGTTCGGCTCCGTCGTCGGTGTGGCGACCGTCGTGGTCGGGGCCACGCTCGGCGCCGCCGCGGCTTTTGCGATCGCTCGCTGGCTGGCGCGCGATGCGGTCGCCGGATGGCTCGCGAAAAGCGACCGCTTCGCGAAGCTCGACGCGATGACCGAACGCCACGGGGCGATCATCGTGGCGATCACCCGCCTGCTGCCAATCTTCCCGTTCAGTCTTCTCAACTACGGCTTTGGCCTGACGCGAGTGCGCTTTCGAACCTACTTGCTCTGGTCCTTCGTCTGCATCATTCCCGGCACCGCGCTCTACGTCGTCGGCGCCGATGCGGTGACCCAGGGCCTCGCAGAGGGGCGGGTTCCGTGGGGCCTGGTGGGGGCTCTCGCCGGCGTGTTGGTCGTCCTCTTCTTCGTTATTCGCCACGCTCGGCGCGTTCTCGCGGCGAGGGAAGCGGGCA
>JBDSRU010000297.1:0-12979 GCA_039929145.1 Thermoanaerobaculia bacterium | reverse complement strand
TGCTCCTCGACTACGTGGTCTTCGCGGTGCTGATCTTCTACGTGCTGACCATCCTCGGCCTGTTCATCCTGCGCCGCAAGCGGCCCGACGTGCCGCGCCCCTATCGCGCCTTCGGCTATCCGCTGGTTCCGGCGCTCTACATTCTCGCGGCGACGACGATTCTCGTCGTCCTGTTTCTCTACAAGTTCGCCACCAGCTGGCCGGGGCTCGTCATCGTCCTGACCGGCGTACCGTTCTATCTCCTCTGGCATCGCGGCGCCGCCGCGGGCCGAAACTAGATCTCCAGGCAGTTCCAGCTCCCGAAGGAGGTATCCGATGAAGGCGATGTTCGCTACCAAGTCGATCGACCATCTCAAAGCCGAGGCTGCGGCCGCGGGAGAGCACTCGCTGAAGCGCGTGCTCTCTTCGCGCGATCTCATCAGCCTGGGCATCGGCGCCATCATCGGAACGGGCATCTTCGTCCTGACCGGTCAGGCGGCCGCTGCCCATGCCGGGCCGGCGATCGTGCTCTCGATGATTCTCGCCGCGGTGGCCTCCGGCCTCGCCGGTCTGTGCTACGCCGAGTTCGCCTCCACCGTGCCGATCGCGGGCTCCGCCTACACCTACGGTTACGCGACGCTCGGCGAGTTCGTCGCCTGGATCATCGGCTGGGACCTGATCCTCGAGTACGCCCTCGGCGCCGCGACGGTGGCGGTCGGCTGGTCGGGCTATCTGGTTTCGTTCCTGCACGACTTCGGCATCCAGTTCCCGGCCACGCTCTCGGCCGCTCCGGGCACCCTGGTGAAGCTCGCCGACGGCTCCGCGGTCACCGCGGTCTTCAACCTGCCGGCGGTGCTGGTGACCGTCCTGGTCTCTCTGCTGTTGATCATCGGCATCTCCGAGTCGGCCAAGGTCAACAACGTCATCGTCGTGGTCAAGGTGTTCGTGGTGCTGGCGGTGATCGCCTGCGGCGTGCTCTACATCAAGACCGGCAACTGGTTCCCGTTCATTCCGGAGAACACCGGCAAGTTCGGCGAATTCGGCTGGAGCGGCATTCTCCGCGGGGCGGGGGTCATCTTCTTCGCCTACATCGGCTTCGACGCGGTGTCGACCGCCGCGCAGGAAGCCAAGAATCCGCAGAAGGACATGCCGATCGGCATCCTTGGATCGCTCGCCATTTGCACCATCCTCTACGTCATGGTTTCGGGCGTGATGGTCGGCCTGGTGCCCTACGCGGAGCTCGGCGTGCCGGCCCCGATGGCGGTCGCGATCGATGCCGCGAAGGCGCAGGCCGGTTCCGGATTCATGGGGACGATCGTCGGGGCGATGCCTTTCCTGGTGAAGCTCGGAGCCATCGCCGGTCTCTCCTCGGTCATGGTCGTCATGATGCTCGGGCAGACGCGGGTCTTCTTCTCGATGTCGCGCGACGGGTTGCTTCCGGGTTGGGCGAAGGCCGTGCATCCCAAGTACCGGACGCCTTACATCACGACGATCCTCACCGGTATCGCGGTCTCGATCGCCGCCGGCTTCACGCCGATCGGAATTCTCGGCGAGCTGGTGTCGATCGGCACGCTGCTCGCTTTCGTCATCGTCTCGCTCGGCATCCTGGCGCTGCGCTACAAGCGCCCGGATCTGGAGCGCCCCTTCAGGACGCCGTGGGTGCCGTTCGTGCCGATCCTCTCGGCCGTCGTCGCGCTCGGCCTCATGGCCGGGCTGCCCTGGCACACCTGGCGGCGGCTGATCATCTGGATGATCGCCGGCGTCGTCATCTACTTCCTCTACGGCCGGCGTCACAGCACGCTGCGCAACACCGGGAGCTGAAGCAGCGGTCCAGCACCGGGAAGCAGCGCACTGCTCATCAGGAGTTCGAAGCCGCATCGGCCGCGGGTTGTGCATTGACCCGCGGCCGTTCGCTTTCCGGGGTGATAGAACCGGTGCATGCGAACTCTCCGCTCTTCCCTGGTCTCGATCCTTGCTCTTTCCGCGCTCACGCTCTCTCCACTCTCCGCAGAGGTCAGCGGCGTGGAGCTGCGCCTCCTGGCGAGCGGACTCGCGGATCCGGTGGCGATCGCGCAGGCCGGCGACGATCGCCTGTTCATCGTCGAGCAGGGCGGCCGGATCCGGATTTTCAGCGACGGCGCGCTCGCCTCCGGCGCATTTCTCGACATCAGTGGCCGGGTGCGCTCCGGCGGCGAGCAGGGCCTGCTCGGACTTGCGTTCCATCCGCGCTACGCCGAGAACGGCTTCCTCTTCGTCAACTACACCCGGGAGGGGGACGGCGCGACGGTGGTCTCGCGCTTCCGGCGCTCGAGCTCCGACCCGCAGCGCGCCGATCCCGGAAGCGAAGCGATCCTGCTGACCGTCGCGCAGCCGTTCGATAACCACAACGGCGGCGATCTCGCCTTCGGCGCCGACGGCTACCTCTACATCGGAATGGGGGATGGCGGCGCGGGCGGCGACCCCGACTGCCGATCGCAGAACCACAACCAGCTGCTGGGAAAGATGCTGCGGCTCGACGTCGACAGCCATGCCACGAGCGCGCCCTGGTACTCCTCACCGGCGGACAATCCGTTCGCCGGGACGACCGGTGCCGACGAGATCTGGGCGCTCGGCCTGCGCAATCCCTGGCGCTTCTCCTTCGATCGCACGAACGGCGATCTGTTCGTCGCAGACGTCGGCCAGAGCGAGCGCGACGAGGTCGATCTCTGGCCCGCCGCGGGCGGGGGAGGGGCCAACTTCGGCTGGAAGATCATGGAGGGCAGCGCCTGCTACTCGCGTGACGCCTGCGCGGCGTCGGCTCCCGCCTGCGGCTCCGCGGAGCTCGCCCTGCCGATCCTCGAGAACCTGCTCGCCGATGCGAACTGTGCCGTCATCGGCGGCTACCGCTACCGTGGCCACCGGCTACCGGCGCTCGAAGGGCGCTACCTGTTCGGCGACTACTGCTCCGGGCGGCTCTGGGCGGCTGCAACGAACGGTACCGCCTGGACGCGCGAGTCGTTTCCGTTCGAGCTCCCGGGTCTGACGACTTTCGGCGAGACCCAGGTCGGCGAGATCGTGCTCGCGACCCAGGCCGGTGAGCTTTACGCTCTCGAGCGGCCGCAGCTCGGGAGCTGCATTCCCGGCGCGGGCCGTGTCTGCCTGGTCGACGGTCGATTCCAGGTCGAGGTCTCGTTCCGCGACTACGCGGGGCACCGCGGTGACGCCCTGCCGGTCCTGGTGGGGAGCGACTCGGCGCTGCTCTGGTTCTTCGCGCCAGCGACCTGGGAACATCTGGTCAAGCTCATCGACGGCTGCAGCCTGAACGGGCACTGGTGGGTCTACGGCGCGGCCGCGACCGACGTCGAATACGTCCTCCGGGTGACCGACACGGTGAGCCACGAAGTGCGCGAGTACAGGAACAGCCTGGGCAACCGCGCCGCGGCGCTCACCGACTCGGCGGCCTTCGCAACCTGTCCGTAGGACGACCGGGGGCCGTCGCCCTGTAAGAATTCCCTCCCCGGGGCGTTGTACCGGTGAAGAGGGAAGGAGAACCGACCGTGCAAGGGCGACAGCAGGAGCAGCGAATTCCAACCACTCGATTCGAGACGGCCTCCGGAGGCAGCGCCGAAGGGGCCGCGACCGGCGACCCCGTCGCGGCCCTCGCGGAGCTCTTCCGCGAGCACTACGACAAGGTCTTCCGCGCCGCCTATCGCATCACCGGCAACGCCATGGATGCCGAGGACGTGCTGCAGTCGGTCTTCCTTCGACTCGCCCGCCGGCAGGAGGCCTCGCCGCTGGGGGAGGAGGCCGCAGGCTATTTCTACCGCTCGGCCGTGAACGCCGCCCTCGACGTCGTGCGCTCCCGTCAGCGCGCCGGCTGGGCGCCGCTCGAGGAGACCGAGTTGCCGCGAGCCGCAGCCCAGGCGCTCGTCGGCGCCGAGTTCGAACCCGAGCGCGAGCGCCGTCTGAAACAGCTGCGCAAGACCCTCCGGCTCGCCGTCGCGCGCCTGTCACCGCGCGCTGCGGAGGTCTTCACCCTGCGCTACTTCGAAGGCCTGGGCAATCAGGAGATCGCCCGCCTTCTCGGCAGCTCGCAGGGCGTCGTCGCCGTCCTCCTCCATCGCACCCGCTACCGTCTGCGCAAAGAGATCACCAGCCTCATGGGAGAAGCGTCATGAAGTCCGAAGAGCGATTCGAGCAGGCCGTCGCCGCCGTTCGTGAAGAGATCATCGATCCGCGCACCGCCGAAGCGGCGGGTGAGCGCGTCTGGGCGCGTCTCGCCCACGAAGTGCAGGCGACCGGTGCCGCCGATGTCGCGGCGGGCGCCCTTGCCGCCCATGCCGCCGACACCGCCGATACCCCCGACACCGTCCGGGCCGCGGGCTCCGACTCGCACCGGATTCTCGGTTGCGAGGGCTTCCGCGAGCTCATGCCGGCCTATCTCGCGGCGGCGCTTGCGGAGCCGAAGCGCGTGCTGCTCGAAGACCACACCCGCGAATGCCTCCCCTGCCGCCGGGCGCTCGCCGCCGCGCGGGATGCCAAGTCCGCGCGCCGCGACCGGAGCGTCGCTTCGTCCACCCACACCGCCGCGAGGCCGCAGGGCACTTACCGCCGCTGGGCGCTCGCTGCTGGTCTTGCCGGCGTGGCGTTGCTCTCCGGTTTCCTGTTCCGCCAGGCCGGCGTCGGCTACCTGGGCGCGGCACCTTCGGTCACCGTGCGCTCGATCTCGGGCGAGCTTGCCGTCGTCGCCGGCGGCGAGGTGCGGCCGGCGATCGCTGGCGAGCGCATCGCGGGCTCGCAACTGGTACGTACCGCGCAGGGTTCGGGCGCCGTTCTCGAGCTCGCCGACGGCTCGCGGATCGAGCTCGCCGAGCGCTCGGAGCTCGGCCTCGGCCGGCGTTGGGACGGGACGATTCTCGAGCTCGAGCGCGGCAGCCTGATCGTCGAGGCCGCCAAGCAGCGGCGCGGCCACCTCTACGTCGACTCCGGCGACTGCCGGGTGTCGGTGGTGGGGACGATCTTCTCGGTCAACCATGGCGCCAAGGGGTCGCGCGTGTCGGTGATCGAGGGCGAGGTCCATGTCCGCGAGGGCGTCGAGCTCGCGGTCCTCCTGCCCGGACAGCAGTTTGCGAGCGGCAACCGGCTCGCCGGAGTCTCGGTGGCCGATGAGATCTCGTGGAGCCGCGACGCGGGGCGCTATCGCGAACGCCTGGCGGCGCTCAAGAGCCTCGGCCACGAGCTCGACCTGGCGCTCACGCCGGTGTCGGCGCGCACCTCGACGCGCCTGCTCGACCTCGTGCCGGCCGGCACCGGAATCTACGTCGCGCTGCCCAACCTCTCGCAGTCGGTCGGAGGGGCCTGGCAGCTCGTGCAGCAGCGAGTGGCGGAGAACCCGGTGCTCGGCGAATGGTGGAGCGAGCACTTCGCCAACCCCGAGGACGAGGCTGCGATCTCGCAGGCGATCGGCGAGTTCGAGCGCTTCGGCGGCGAGCTCGGAGCGGAGATCGCGGTCGCGGTCGATCTGGCGTCGGCGCACCCCGGCTCGGGCGACGTCGCCGCGAGCGCACCCGTGCTGCTCGCCGAGGTTCGCGATCCGGCGCGCTTCTCGCCTCTCCTCGACGAAGAGATCGCCCGCCTGAACGCCCTGCCGCACGCTGCCGAATCCGATGGAGACGACGCGCCGCGCCTGCGTCGGATCACCGATCCGTCGAGCGAGCCCGCTGGCGAGGGGCAGCTCCTCGTCTGGCTCGCCGGAGATCTGCTGTTCGCTTCGCCCTCGGCGACTTCGCTGGCGGCGATCCAGACGGAGCTCGCCGCGAACACGAACTCCTTCGTCGGCACCCCTTTCCATCAGCGGCTCGCCGCCATCTACAGCGATGGAGCGGAGTGGCTGGTCGGTGTCGACCTGGCGGCGATCGTCACCCAGGCTACGGCGCAGCAGACTCCGGATGAAGAGGACGGCGACCATGCGCCCGGGGAGGTGCTCGAGCAGATCGGTCTCGCCGACGCCGACTTCCTGATTCTCGACAGCCGCAATGCTTCCGGGGAGACGCAGAGCCGTGCCCACGTCGGCTTCCGTCAGGAGCGCCGGGGGCTGGCCTCCTGGCTCGCCGAGCCGGCGCCTGTCGGTGCGCTCGACTTCGTGTCGCCCAGCGCGCATCTCGCGGTAGGCGGCGTGCTCAAGGAGCCGGCGGCGATGCTGGATGACCTGCTGGCGCTCATCGCGGCCGACCACTCCGGCTCCGATGGCTCGGGACTGCAGCATCTCGCCGACTTCGAGGCCGAGCACGGACTCTCGCTGCGTGAGGATCTGGCGGCGACGCTGGGCGGAGACTTCGCCTTCGCCTTCGACGGTCCGTGGCTGCCGATGCCGTCCTGGAAGCTGGTGCTCGAAGTCAACGACGCCGGCCGTCTGCAGAGCACGCTGGTGAGGATGGTCGAGGAGTGGAATCGCGCCGCCACGGCCGCCGCTGCCGCCGATGGCCAGGCGCCCCCGACGCTCACGCTTTCGCAGGAGGCGATCGACGGTCGTGTCGTTTACGACCTGCGGACGACGACCGGCGCCGAGCTCGCGCACTTCCTCTTCGTCGACGGCTACCTGGTCGTCGGACCGTCGCGAGCGCTCCTCGTCGAGGCGGTCGCCCAGCGAGCGGCGGGAATCACACTCGCCTCTTCGGCGGCCTTCCTGGACCTGCTGCCGCTCGACGGCGAGGCCAACTACTCGGCCGTCGTCTATCAGAATCTCGGTGGAGCGGTGGGAGCGCTGGGTGAGTTCCTCGGTCGCCAGAGCGGTCTCTCCGGAGCCGACCGCGAGCGGCTCACCGCTCTCGCCGGTGAGGCCGGTGCGAGCCTCGCGGTGGCCTATGGCGAGTCGCGGGGGCTGACTCTCTCGACACGTGGCGTCCGCGGGCCGATGGGCATCTCTTTCGAGAGTCTGCTCGCGTTAGGCGGCCTGTTCGGCGGCGACGACAGTGACGACCCGAGCGCTCCGGCGCCTGCGTCGAGCGAAACCCCGAACGGTCCCCAGGCGTAGAGTTCCTGGTGCAGATGCCACCGACACCGCTCCTGGAGCTCGAAGGACTGGAAGTTCACCTGGCAGGGCGAGCGATCCTCAAGGGATTGAACGGATCGCTCTCCGGCCAGGTGGTCGGTTTGTTGGGGCCCAACGGCGCCGGCAAGACCACCCTGTTCAACACCATCCTCGGCTTCTACCCGCCGGCCGCCGGCCGGGCCCGCGTTCTCGGTCGTGACATCGCGACGGATGCCGGCGCGGTTCGCCAGCGCCTCGGCTATATGCCGGAGAGCGAGTCGTTCGTCTCGGGACTCTCGGCCGTCCGCTTCGTCCGCATGATGGCCGAGCTTGCGGGCCTGCCCAGCCGGGCGGCGCTCGAGCGCGCCCACGAGGCATTGTTCTACGTCGGTCTCGGCGAGGCGCGCTACCGCAAGCTCGAGACCTACTCGCTCGGCATGAAGCAGCTCGCCAAGCTCGCCCAGGCGATCGCGCACGGACCGGAGCTGCTGCTGCTCGACGAGCCGACCAACGGTCTCGACCCATCGGCGCGCCAGCGCATGCTCGGATTGGTGCGGGAGATCGCCGCCTCGGGAGTGCGGATCATCCTGTCGTCGCACCTGCTGCGCGACGTCGAAAGCTGCTGCGACGAGGTGATCGTGCTCAAGGACGGCAAGGTGGCGACGATCGCCAACCTGGCCGAGGAACGGGCCAGTCAGCGGCGCTTCCTCGAGCTCGAGGTGCGCGGCGGCGAGAACGGCAGCTACCCTTCCCGCCTCGCGGCGCTCGGCTGCGAAGTCGCCGAGCTCTCGAACCGCAAGCTCAAGGTGGTCCTGCCGGCGACCGTCGACGTGCGCCGGCTCTATCAGGTCGCCGCCGAGGAGGGCGTGCAGCTTCGGCGCCTGTCGTCGAGCCGCAACTCGCTCGAGCACCTCTTCCTTCGAGCCATGGAGTCGGGCGAAGGTGGCGAACCCCCGATCCCGTCCGCCGCGCCGCCTTTGCCCGTGGAGGTGCCTCGTGCCGGTCTATGACCATCGCTATCGCGGCTGGAGCGGCGAGCGCCGCGAAGGACGCTTCCGCATCTGGACGGTGGCGCGCTTCGCCCTTGGCGATCTCTGGAAGTCGCGTCTCGCGCTGCTGCTGTTCATCGTGGCGCTCGTGCCGCCGCTCGTCTTCGGCAGCATGATCTACCTCGCCAACAACATCGACATGCTCACGGCGGTCGGCTGGCGGGTCTCCGCGGCCGATCCCGGGTCGAGCTGGCTGGCGATCGACAAGGAGCCGTTCTTCTGGTTCCTGGTCTGGCAGTCGAGCTTCGCCTTCATCCTGGCGGCCTTCATCGGGCCGACGCTGGTGGCGCCCGACCTCGCGCACAACGCGCTGCCGCTCTATCTGTCGCGACCGATGTCGCGCTCCGACTACATCCTGGGCAAGCTCCTCGTCCTGCTGCTGCCGCTCTCCGCGGTGACCTGGATACCGGGACTGCTTCTCCTCGGCTTGCAGACATCGCTCGCCGGCACTGGCTGGCTGGCCGAACACTGGCGGCTCGTTCCCGCCGTCGTGGTGGGCTCGTGGATCTGGATTCTCCTGCTCGCGGTGCTGGCGATCGCCATCTCGGCCTGGGTCAAATGGCGCCCGGTAGCGACCGGAATGCTCTTCGGCCTGTTCATCATCGGCGAGGCCTTCGGCAAGGCGATCTCGGAGATCGCCGGTTTCCGCTGGGGCAGGATCCTGGCGATGGACGACGTCGTGCAGACGATCTGGGCCGACCTGTTCGGTGGCATCGACTTCCTCGGCCAGCCGTTCCCGAACGATCCGTTGCCGCTCGCGGCCTGCTGGTCGATGCTCGCGGTCATTCTCGCCGCCGCCCTCTGGGTGCTGCATCGCAAGGTGCGCGCCTGCGAGGTGTCGCGATGAGCCCCGGCGCCGCCCTGCTCTTCGAGGATGTCTCGAAGTTCTACGGCGAAGTCCTGGGGGTCAACCGGATCGATCTCGCGATCGGCGCTGGCATCACCAGTCTCGTCGGGCCGAACGGCTCGGGCAAGACGACGCTGATGAATCTCGCGACGGGCCTGCTGCTGCCGACGGAGGGCGCGGTTTCGGTCGCCGGAATCCCGCCCGGCGACCCCGAACGGCTGTTCGCCAAGGTCGGCTACTGCACCCAGTTCGACACCTATCCGCGCGGCATCACTGGCTGGGACTTCGTGCACCTCTACCTCGAGCTCCACGGCTTCGCGCGTGGCCGGGCGGCGGAGCTCGCCCGGCGCGCCATCGAGCGCGTCGGCATGAGCGCCGCGGCGCCGCGGCGCATCGCCGGCTACAGCAAGGGAATGAAACAGCGCATCAAGCTCGCGCAGGCGATCGCGCACGACCCCGAGGTGCTGCTGCTCGACGAGCCGTTGAACGGCCTGGATCCGCTCGCCCGCTCGGAGGTGATCGAGCTGCTGCGGAGCTTCGCCGCCGACGGACGCACCGTGGTCGTGTCGAGCCACATCCTGCACGAAGTCGACGAGCTCTCCGACCGCGTCGTGCTGGTTCACGGCGGCTACATCGTCGCCGAGGGCGCCATCGCCGGGGTGCGCGACGAGATGGCCGCGGAGCGTCCGCTCGCCGTGCTGGTGCGCTGCGACCGGCCGGGAGCGCTCGCGGCGCGGGTGTTCGCCGAGGACCATGTCGTCGAGGCGCGCATCGACCCCGACGGCCGCGGTCTGCTGGTGCGCACGCGAAGCTCGGAACAGTTCTACGTCCTGCTCAATCGCCTGGCGGCGGAGGGCCTCGTCGACATCGAAGCGGTCGTGCCCGCCGACGAAGACGTGCAGGCGGTCTACCAGTACCTGATCGGCGCCCCCGCCGGGACGGCGAGCTAGAAGGAGCCTCCTGGTGAGCGGATCGCCGAGTGAAGCGCAGGTCATCGGACTCTCCCGCTGGATGCGCCAGGTCCGGGCGATGCTCGGGCTCGAGCTGCGCAAGACGTTTCTGCGGCCGCGGGCGCTGCCGGTCGTGCTGGTCGCGCTGCTGCCGGTGCTGCTCATCGGTCTGCGTGTCCTCGCCGCACGCCTGCACGCCATCCCGACCGAATCTGTCGGGGAGGTCGCCCAGACTTTCGGTATCGTCTTCCAGCTCTTCTTCTTGCGCCTGGTCGTCTTTTTCGGCTGCTTCGGGATCTTCACCTATCTCATCCGCGGCGAGATGCTCGAACGGAGTCTCCACTTCTACTTCCTGGCGCCCATCCGGCGCGACGTCTTCGTGGTCGGAAAGTACATCGCCGGGGTGGTTGCGGGCGGCGCGCTGTTCGGACTTTCGGTCCTTCTGCAGCTGGCGCTCTGTTTCCTGCCCGGGGCGACCGGGAGTGGGCGGGCCTATCTGCTCTCCGGACCGGGCGCCGGACAGGCGATCACCTATTTCGGCGTGACGCTGCTCGCCGTCGCCGGTTACGGGGCGGTCTTTCTGGCGCTCGGGATGCTGGTCAAAAACCCGATGATTCCCGCGGCACTGATTCTCGGCTGGGAGTGGATCAACTTTCTCCTGCCGCCGGCGTTGAAGAAGCTCTCGGTGATCCACTACCTGCAGTCGCTCTGTCCGGTGCCGGTGCCGCACGGCCCATTCGCGCTTCCGGCCGAACCGACGCCGCCGGTACTGGCGATCCTGGGCCTGCTGGCGCTTGCCGCGGTGCTGCTGTTCTTCGCCTCCCGCCGCGCGCGCAAACTCGAAGTGCTCTACTCCGCCGACTGAACTGCGCCGGCCCGGCCCGGCTCACGCCGGAAATCCAACGGAAACAAGCCTTCCCTTGCCGTTTCGAAGAGTGCTGACGCGAGGCCATGGCCCCTCGAACGGCGGCTTCGCGCGCAGTACATCCAACGACGGACTTCAGTGTCCTCGAGCCGGAGCAAGGGGCCGAACCGATGTGCAAGAGCCAGAGAAGGAGCGATGCGTCGTCCGAAGCGCGGCCACGCCCTAGTCGGAGGGCGGACGCGATTTCGTCCGCTTCCCGATCGATGGCGGGAAGAGGTGAAAGGCTCTGCTTCTTCGCCAGCCTGTTGCTTGCGGCGCCGGGGCTGTTGCCGGCGACGAACTACAGCATCTCCGCATTCGCCGATGGAATCGCGGTCGACGGAGTGTGCCGCCTGCGCGAAGCGATCCGCGCCGTCCAGAGCCAACAATCGGTCAACGAGTGTCCGGCGGGCGGAGCCGTGAACACGATCACCCTGGCTGCCGCCGGAACGTACGCCTTCATCCAGGGCCAGGAGCTCCTGCTCGCCGAGACGCTCACGATTCGGGGTGCCGCGCCCGTCCCGGCAGATTACGTCATCGACCTCCAGGGCTCGAGCCGATTTCTCGAGATCCAGGGCGGCGGCCGACTGACCCTCGAGGGGCTCACGGTGACGCGCGCCGAAAGCTTCGGGGAGATTGCAGCGGCCGGCGGCGCACTGCGCGTGCAAGGCTCGGAGTTGGTTCTCCGCGACGTGGTGATTTCGCAGTCGATCGCGCCCGACGGCGGGGGCCTCTGGATGGTCGGAAGCTCGGGATTCTCCAGCCTCGAGCGCGTGCGCTTCGTCGACAATCTGGCGGAGGACAGGGTGGAGCAGCACGGCGGGAAAGGCGGCGGAGCGTTCTTCGAGCTCACTGGCCCGGCGGACCTGCGGCTCGAGGACGTCGTCTTCGAAGGCAACCGGGCGCGCGCGACGTCGCCCAACCGGCAGGCATTCGGAGGCGGCGCCTACCTGAGGAGCGAGGCGCCGGGCAATACGGCACGCGTCGATCTGCAAGGGCTGGCGTTCCTCGACAACGAGGCCGAAAGCGGAGTGGGCGTCGACGGCGCAGGACTGTTTCTTTCCCTGAACGGTAAAGGCGCGCTCGAACTCGCCGACAGCCGCTTCGAGGGCAACCATTTGATTTCTGCGCTCGATGGGCCCTACGGCTCGGCCCTCGCCGCCAACCTGGGCGGGAGCGCGATCCTGAGGATTCGTCGCGTCGAGGCGGCCGGCAGCTCGGCGCTCGCCAGCGGGACCGCCCAGATCGTCGTGCGGACCGACCAGACTTCGACGGCGCTTCTCGACAGCGTGCTGGTCCACTCCAGCGGACTGTCGGGAACCGTCCTGCAAAAGGCCGGGGCCGGGACGTTGACCGCAGGGCAACTCACCGTCACCGGCAATCTGGCGGGCGGTGTGTCCATCTGGAACTTCTCGGCCGCGCTGCCCAGAATCGAGAACTCGCTGCTGTGGGGAAATGGCCCGCCGGGGTCGCCGAGCACGGATCTGTCGAACGCCGTTGGCGAGGTGGACGCCGACCGCCTCGCCAACCACAACTGGATCGGCGATCAGGGCGATCCCGATCCGCTGTTCGTCGATGCGACGGAAGGCGATTTCGGGTTGCAGGCGAGCTCCGGCGCGATCGATTCCGGGGAGAGCAGCTTTCTGAGCGTCGGACCTTTCGACCTCAACCATGCTTCGCGCATCGTCGGAAGTGAGGTCGATCTTGGAGCCCTCGAACACGGCGGGCTGTTCAGTGACGGTTTCGAATCCGCCTCCGCGGGTTCCTGGTCCAGTGCCCTACTCTAGGAAGGCGATTGCCGGACGCGTCCCCGGCCGCTCGAGGGGTCACGGCCGACCTTCGGAACCCAGCGGGCGAGTGCAGAGCGCGAGGCTGGTGCTCCATTCGGCCAGCTCCTGGGAATCGACGGTTGCGACCCGTCCCAGGCGCAGGGCCTCGTTCAGCATGCGCTGCCCCTCCTCCCTGCGGCCGCGGTCACAAAGCAGGCCTCCGAGAACCCGCGCCGTGCGAGCCACTGCCGGATGGGTCTCGGGCTGAACCTTCTCTCTCACTTCGTATTCCGCGCGGCGAAAATGCTCTTCTTCCTTCGCCCATCCGGCCTCATGGGAGAGTGCCGCGAGGTCGCCGAGGCTTTGCGCCACCTCCCAGTGGTCGTGGCCCCAGTAGCGCTCGCGAAGCGCCAACGCCTTCTCCAACTGAACTCGCGCCTCGTCGAAGCGGCGGAGCTGTTGCAGCGCCGTG
>JBDSRU010000296.1:0-3667 GCA_039929145.1 Thermoanaerobaculia bacterium | reverse complement strand
CGCCGAGAATATCGGGAAGCGCTGGAGAAGGCGCTGGCGATCGATTTCGACGCCTGGCCCAGCGATCGCCTGATGAACCTGATCTCGCAGCGTCGCGCGCGGACGCTGCTGGCGAAGACCGACGATTTCTTCTTCGTCGACGAGTCCGAAACAACCGAAAGTCAGCCTTCGCCTGCGGCGGAGGAGGAGACTCCTGATGAAAAGAAATAGCGGACGGTGGCGCAGATCTGTCTCCGCGGCGGCCTGCACCGCCCTGCTGTTCGCCTTGTTCGTGATTTCGCCGCCGCTCGGGGCGCAGACGCTCAAGATGGCGACGCTCGCCCCTCAGGGATCGATCTGGGATCAAGCGATCCGCGCCATGGGCGAACGATGGAACAAGGAGACCGCCGGACGCGTCCAGCTGCGCGTCTATGCCGGGGGCGTTGCCGGCGACGAATCGGACGCGCTACGCAAGGCGCGCGCCGGGCAGTTCCAGGGTCTCGCGATCACGGTCGCCGGCCTGACCGAGATCGACAGCGCCTTCAATGTTTTTCAGATTCCGATGTATTTCGCGAGCTTCGAAGAGCTCTACTTCGTGCTCGCGGAGCTCAGGCCGGCGCTCGAAGCGCGCCTCGCGGCCAAGGGCTACGTCCTGCTGCACTGGGGCCACGGCGGCTGGATCCATCTCTTCTCGCGCGCGCCGATCCGGACGATCGCCGACCTGAAGCAGCAAAAGCTCTTCGTCTGGGCGGGTGACGATAGCGCCGTGCAGTCGTGGAAGAAGAACGGCTATCAGCCCGTGCCGCTCGCCGCGACCGACATCCTGCTCGGCTTCCAGACCAAGATGATCGACGTCGTACCGACCACGCCGATTGCCGCCTTGACGCTGCAGTGGTATCGCCAGACGCCCGCCATGATGGGGCTCGGACTGGCGCCGCTGGTCGGGGGCGTCGTGGTGACGAAGAGCGCCTGGGAGAAGATCGCTCCGGCCGATCGCGAGCTCCTGATGGCGGCGGCGCGGGCGACTGAAAAGGAGCTCGAGGTGGAGGTCCCGAAGCAGGACAAGGGCGCGATCGAGCAGATGCGTCAGCGGGGACTTACCGTGGTCGACGTCACTCCCGAGCAGGCGCGCGGCTGGCAAGACGAGGCGAAGCGCTTCGCCGTCGCGGCGCGCGATGGCCGGGTGCCGCCGGAGATCCTCGAAGCGACCGAAGCGGCGGTGAAGAAGTTCCGCAGCCGGACTGCCGGTGAGGCTACGCCTGCCGCCGTCGCAAAGCCGGGCGCGAAGCCGGGAGCGAGCCACTGAAGTCGCTTTCCCGACTCGAATCGACGATCGCCATCTTGCCGCTCGCGGCGATGGCGCTGCTGGTGTCGAGCGAGCTCATCGTTCGCCAGGTCGGCGGGACGGGCGTTCCCGGGGCGTTGCCGGTCCTGCAGCACCTCACGCTCTGGCTGGGCTTCCTGGGCGCGATCTACGCCGCTCGCGAAGGCAAGCTCCTGGCGATCGCTTCGTCGGGTTTTTTTCCGGAAGGAAGATGGCGGGCCGCGGCGGCGATTTTCAGCGGTGCCGTCGCCGCTGCGGTCTCCGCGCTGCTCGCCCGTGCGTCGATCGAGATGGTGCGCCTCGACCGTGAGGCCGGCGGAGAGGTGGCGCTCGGCATTCCCATCTGGGTGGCCGAGCTCGTCCTGCCGATCGCCTTCACGATTCTCGCGTTGCGCCTGGCCTGGATGGCTTCGCCACGCGCAGGCGGGAGGGCGCTCGCCGCGATCGGCCTCCTGGTCGGCATCCTCCTCGGACAGTTCCCGCTGTGGACCGAAGGCGCCCCGAAGTTGCTGGGCCTGGTCGTGCTGCTGCTCGGCGCAATTGCTGGCGCGCCCCTCTTCGTTCTGCTCGGCGGCGCCGCGGTCTGGCTCTTCCTGACCGACGGAGTCCCGATCACGGCCGTGCCGATCGAGAGCTACCGTCTGGCGGTGCATCCCACCCTGCCGTCGATTCCGCTATTTACGCTGACCGGGTTCCTGCTCGCCGAGAGCAAGGCGGCGATCCGTTTGCTGGCACTCTTTCGCGCCGCCGTGGGCTGGTTGCCCGGAGGCACGGCAGTCGTCACGGCGGTCCTCTGCGCTTTCTTCACCACCTTTACCGGCGGCTCCGGGGTCACCATCCTGGCGCTCGGGGCGCTGCTCTTCCAGACCCTGCAAGCGGAGCGCTACCGCGAACGTTTCTCGCTCGGACTCCTGACTTCATCCGGAGCGCTCGGCCTCCTCTATCCGCCGGCACTGCCGCTCATCTTCTACGGCATCGTCGCCTCGGTGCCCATCCCGGATCTCTTCAAGGCCGGCGTTCTCCCCGGCACGCTGATGGTACTCGCCGTCGCGGCCTGGGGCCTGCGCGAAGGCCGCCGTGCCGGCATCGCCGGGCAGCCTTTCTCCTGGCCTACCCTGGTGCGCGCCTCCTGGGACGCCAAGTGGGAGATCTGCCTGCCGATTCTCATCGTCGGGCTGATGCTCTCTGGCCGGGCGACGACGGTGGAGGCGGCCGGTGCGAGCGTCCTCTACGCTGCCGTCGTCGGATTGGCAATCCATCGCGACATCTCCTGGCGCCGGCTGCCGCACGTCCTGCGGGAATGCGTGCTGGTGATGGGCGGGGTGCTCCTCATTCTCGGCGTGGCGCTCGGCCTGACGAGCTACCTCGTCGATGCCCAGATTCCGATGCACCTTCTCGAATGGGCGCAGGCGAACATCAGCTCGCCCTGGGTGTTCCTGCTGGCGTTGAACGTCCTCCTGCTCATCGTCGGCTGCCTGATGGACATCTTTTCGGCGATCGCCGTGGTCGTGCCGCTCATCGTCCCGCTGGCGCTCGCCTTCGGCGTCGATCCGATCCATCTGGGCATCATCTTCATCGCCAATCTCGAGCTCGGTTTTCTGACCCCGCCGGTCGGGGTCAACCTCTTCCTCGCCTCCTACCGCTTCGAGCGCCCGATGTCGGAGATCATCCGCGCGGTGCTGCCTTTCCTGCTGATCCTCGCCGCCGGCGTGCTGGTGATCACCTATGTGCCCTGGCTGACGCTGGTCTTCCTCGACCGGTGAGGCGCAGGTGAAAGCTGCAGGCGAGGTTCGAGAGAAGGCAAAAGCGAAAAGCTCGGTAAAGGAAAAGCCAAAGTCCTACGACCGCGAGTACTTCGACCGCTGGTATCGCCGCAGCGCCAGCCGCATCGAGGGTCCGGCAGAGCTGCGTCGCCGGGTGGCCCTAGCGGTGGCGATGGCGGAGCGATTCCTCGAGCGCCCGGTGAGTTCGGCTCTGGATGTCGGATGTGGCGAAGGCCGCTGGCGGGCGGAACTCCTCCGGCTGCGTCCCAAGCTGCACTACCAGGGTGTCGAACCGTCGCCGTATGCGGTTGAGAGATTCGGCAAGCGGCGCAACATCGTCCAGGGGAGCTTCACCGATCTCGACGGGCTCGACCTCGGAGGTCCCTACGACCTGGTGATCTGTGCTGACGTTCTGCACTATGTCGAGACGAAGACGCTGCGCTCCGGACTGCCGGAGCTGGTCCGTCTCACTGCCGGGCTTGCCTATCTCGAACTCCTGACTTCCGCCGAAGAGGTGGAGGGCGACCAGCGTGCCCTGAAGCTGCGACCACCCTCCCTTTACCAGAAGCTTTTTTCTGCTTCCGGCCTCATTGGCGTCGGC
>JBDSRU010000295.1:0-2976 GCA_039929145.1 Thermoanaerobaculia bacterium | reverse complement strand
GATCTCGAATATCGGGGACGACGGTGGCGAGCTCGCCGGCGAAGACCGCTCCCGAGGTTCCGTCGATCGAGATCCAGTCCCCTTCGACGAATGTCCTTGACCCGATGCGCATCGTCCGCGCTTCGAGGTCGATTGTGAGCTCCGCCACGCCGACGACCGCCGGCTTGCCAAACTGGCGCGCGACGAGCGCGGCGTGGCTCGTGCGCCCGCCCCGGCTGGTCAGGAGACCCTTCGCGGCGAGCATGCCGTGCACGTCATCTGGCTTGGTCTCAGGGCGGACCAGGATGACCGACTTGTTCTCCTTCAAGGCCCACCGCTCGGCAACATCGGCATCGAACGCGATCACACCGACAGCTGCACCCGGCGATACGTTCAGGCCGGAGGCGAGGCGGTCGCCCTTTTCCACGGCAGCCTTTACTGAGCCTTTTTCCAGCTGCGGATGAAGGAAGAAATCGACCTGATCGGGGGAGACGCGGAGGACGGCTTCTTCGCGCGAGATCAGACCCTCCTCCACCATGTCGACGGCGATGCGCACTGCGGCCTGGGCGGTACGCTTGGCGTTGCGCGTCTGCAGCATCCAGAGCTTGTCGCGTTCGACGGTGAATTCGACGTCCTGCATGTCGCGGTAGTGCTGCTCGAGCCTGGCGGCGATCGTCTGGAACTCCGCCCATACGGCCGGCATGGCTACCGCGAGATCGGAGAGCGGCAGCGTCTGGCGGATTCCGGCGACGACATCCTCTCCCTGGGCGTTGATCAGGAAGTCGCCTTCGATTCCGGTCTCGCCGGTCGCGCCGCTGCGGGTCATGGCGACACCGGTCGCCGAGTCCTGTCCGAGATTGCCGAAGACCATCGTGCAGATGTTGACCGCGGTACCCAGGTCGTGGGCGATCTTCGCGGCGTTGCGATAGTCGACCGCGCGGCGTCCGTTCCAGCTCCTGAAGACCGCTTCGGTGGCGAGCCGGATCTGCTCGCGCGGATCCTGCGGGAAGGGGCGGCCCGCCTCGCGCGCGACGATCGCCTTGAAGGCGTCGGTGACCTTCCGCCAGTCCGCCGCTCCTAGCTCCGAATCGCTAGCCACTCCTGCCGCGGCACGCGCCGCCGTCAGCACCTCCTCGAACGGCTCGTCGGCGATCTCCATCACCACGGAGCCAAACATCTGCACCAGTCGGCGGTAACTGTCGAAGACGAATCGAGCATCGCCGGTCGCGCGCTCGAGCCCCGCGGCGACCTCGTCGTTCATGCCGATGTTGAGCACCGTGTCCATCATGCCGGGCATCGAGTCACGGGCGCCCGAGCGGCACGAGACCAGCAGCGGATTCGCGGCGTCGCCGAATCGTTTGCCGCTCTTCTGCTCGAGCGCGGCGAGGGCCGCGAGCTCCTCTTCCCAGAGGCCGGGAGGAAATTTCGCACCGGCGGCGAGGAAGGCGTTGCAGGCCGCGGTCGTGACGGTGAATCCCGGCGGCACCGGCAGGCCCAGGCGCGTCATGTCCGCGAGGTTCGCCCCCTTGCCGCCCAGGAGACCGCGGACCGCCTCCCAGCTCCCGGCGTCGCTCTCGGCGGACGCGAGCTCATCGAAACCGTAGATCCAGCGCATCGGCATGGAGCTCCCCCGTTCGAATCGACGCCCATTCGAGTCCTGCGGGCGTTCACCATCATCTCTACCCGTCGGCCCGGGCATTCTATCCACGGCGAGGGAGTTCCGACCGGCTTGCGGATGACTTCCAACCCGCCAGCCGACAACCGCCCGCCGCCCCGAGGTTGGTCGGGAATGGACCGGGAAGGAAACGGTAAAGGCTGGCAGCGACTTGCTTCACACCACCGCCGGTGCGGTCCGTGGAAATCTCTACCTCGCCTTCCTGCAACTTGCTTCGAGGAGACTGTTCATGCCGCCGATCGCCACGGCTCCCCTTTCGCCTCCTGCATCGTCTTGGGCCCGTGCCCTGCGCCTGGGATCCCGGGCAGGGCGGTCGCTGATCCTGACGGGTATCGCGACAAGTGCGCTGTCGAGCGCCCTGACAAGTGCGCTGCCGGGCGCCGGCTTCCCCAACGTGGCGCAGACTCCCGGGACCCTGCTCTCCGGGCTCCTGGCGCCCAATCAGGGGCGCACCGCGATCCTCGCGTACCACAACGGAATCCTGTTCTCGGTCCCTGAAGTCCCGTCGAGCGAACCTGGGTCGGACTTCCAGGTGCGGACCTGGGATCTCGCCGACCCGTCGAATCCGGTCCAGCTCGCCACCTGGGGCGTGACGCCGATGCCGATCAACGCCCACGGCTATCTGCAGAGTGGCGACTACCTCGTTCTGGGGGCGAACTGGCCGCCCGAGGCGCCCTGGTCGTTCCGCGCCAACGCGCCGTTGGGGAGCCTGACGCGCACGAGCTATCCCGACCTGCTCTGCGCCGGCGTGCGCGGCTGCCTCTTCCAGCCGTTCTTCGTCGGCGACACCTGGTGGAGCTACGGCGAGATCTCCGGGATGGCGACGATCGAGCGCAACGGCGTGGAGCTCGGGACCTGGGATCATCTCGGCCTCACCGGCGTCATCGGCCACCCGTTCCTGATCGGCAACCTCCTCATCTTCGCCTCCGACCAGAGCCGCACCGGCGTCGCCACCTACGACGTCTCCGATCCGGCAAACCCGGTGCTCCTCGACGTCCTCACCAGCGGCGGCCCAGGCGGCTACTGGCCCGAGGTCTGGGGCGGCGACGGCAAGCTCTACGTCGTTTTCCCCTACCGTGACGGCGGCAACGGCATGCAGGTCGTGGATGTTACGGACCCCGCGGACCTCCGCCTCATTGCCGACGTCCCGCTGCCGGGCGCGGCAGCCATGTACGCCCAGTTCCAGGACGAGTACGCCTTCATCGGGGACCACAAGGTCGATCTGCGGACCTTTCAGTCGGTGCTCGATCTCCACGGCGCGACCGTCGCCCATACGACCGGAGGCGGCGTCGGGATCGACACCTCGCAGTTCGCCTTGCCGC
>JBDSRU010000294.1:0-3127 GCA_039929145.1 Thermoanaerobaculia bacterium | reverse complement strand
GCATGCTTCCGAGCGGCGCCGCAGGCGCCAACGGTTCCGGCGCCGGACCGTCTCCCGGTTCGGCCGGACCGGTGATCTCCGCTTGAATCGTCTGGTCAGGGGAGTCCTCGGTCGCCGCCACGTCGTGGAGGCGCTTTTCGTCCTCCTCGTCCTCGCTCTCCTTCCCGGCGTCGCCCAGCTCGAAAGCGACAACTCGCCGGAGGTCTTCTTCCTCGCTGGCTCGCGCGATGTCGCGCGCTATGGCGAGCTCGTCGAGCAGTTCGGGCGGGGCTACGAGGCGCGGATCGCGCTCTCGGGTGAGG
Organism: Thermoanaerobaculia bacterium; assembly: GCA_039929145.1. Classification (GTDB taxonomy): domain Bacteria; phylum Acidobacteriota; class Thermoanaerobaculia; order Multivoradales; family JAGPDF01; genus JAGPDF01. Next base: position 2,825 of record JBDSRU010000294.1, on the reverse strand, counting down.
GCCTTTTCAGCCCGGAGGGTCTCGACTTTCTCGTTCGCCTCGAACGGAAGGTGGCAGAGATCGACGGCGTCCGCTCGGTCAGCGGTCCAGTCGGGCACCACCGCGGCGTTCTCGACCATCAGCCGCCGCCCGCCCCGCAGGAGTTCCGGGCTCTCCTGCTCGCCAACCCGCTCGACCGCGCCGCCGGCTTCATCAGCGCGAGCGGCGCGGAGGTCTCGTTGCTCGTCGAGCTCGCCGAGAAGTCGGGCGCGCGCTCGAGGGCCACCGGCTCCCCGGCGTCGGCCGTGCTCGCCGCGCTCGAAGCGAGCTGCGCGGAGGCGCCCGCTGGCGTCTCGGCGCGGGTCGTCGGTTCGGTGGCGCTCGAACGTGCTCTCGATCGCTCGGCGCGCGAGATTGCAGCGTTCTATTTCCCGCTGCTGCTCGCGCTCGCGGCCCTCCTTCTGGCGCTGACCTTCCGCGAGGCCGGCGCGGTCGCCGTGCCGCTCGTCTTCGTGGCGGTGGTCGAAATCGTCGTGCTCGGCGCGATGGGCTACGCCGGAGTGCGCTTCAATCTGGTGGTCGCTATTCTGCCGCCGATCCTGTTCGTCATCACGCTCGCCTCCGCCGTGCACCTGATGATGCGCTGCCGCGACATCGAGGCGGAGGGCTTCGAGAGCACCGACGCCACTCTCGCGACCTATCTCGACAAAGGGCGGGCGGTCTTCTGGACCACGATCTCGACTCTCGCCGGCTTCGCCTCGCTCGCCGTGACTCCGGTGGCGCCGATCCGCACCCTCGGACTGTGGGCGGGATTCGGCCTCGCCTTTGCGGGTGTCGCCGCCTTCACCCTTCTGCCCTGCCTGCTGGCGCGAACGATGGGCCGGCGCAAAGAGCTCCCCGAGCGCGCCTTCGAGCTTCGGATGCAACGGCTCGGGAGGCGCGTGACCGAGCTCTCGGCCGATCACCGAGGACCGCTGCTGGCGATCTACGGCCTGCTCGCCGTCGTCGCTGCCTGCGGCCTGCCGCGGCTCGTGGTAGCGAGCAATGCGCTGCACTATCTTGCGCCCGCCCACCCGGTGCGCGCGGAGATCGAAAATCTGGAGCGGGCCGGCATCGGCCTCTCCGCCGTCGAGTTGGTGGCGATCGACGACGGCTCGCTGAGCGGCGAATGGGCGACGAGCGCTCCCGGAGCTTTCCTCGGCGAACGCCGCCTCGCGGAGCTCGCGCGACTGACCGCGGAGCTCCGCCGGCTCCCGGGCGTCCTGTCGGTGGTTTCGGCGACCGATCTGCTCGACGATTTAGCCGCCAGCTCTCCGCTTGCCGGCGCCGTCCCGGCCGACGAGCTTCGCGCCCGGCTGGTGCCGCTGGTTTTCGCCGACGCGGCCGGCGGACGCTCGCTCGCTCGCCTGCTGACCCGCGATGGCGGCCGGACGCGGATCACGCTCTTCGTGCCGACCGCCGGTTACGACGTCGTCGATCCGTTGACGGCGCGCGCCTTCACGCTCGCCCGCGCGGCGCTTCCCGGTTCGGTGATCGAGATCACCGGCCAGTATCCGCTGCTGCTCTCGATGCAGCGCTTTCTCCTGTCGACCCTCGCGCTGTCGCTGCTGCTCACCTTGCCGGTTCTGGGCTTCACGTTCTACCACCTCCTGCGCGAGGTGAAGGGCACGCTGTACGCCCTGATTCCGAACCTCTGGCCGGTGCTGGTGATCCTCGGAGGCATGGGCTGGTTCGGGGTTCCGCTCGACATCGCGACAGTGATGGTCGCCTCGATCACTCTCGGTCTCGTGGTCGACGACACCATCCATACCCTGTCGCACTATCGTCAACTGGCCGCCGAGCTCGGAGAGCGCGGCGCGGTCGCCGACCGCATGGAGAAGACCGCGCCGGCCTACCTGTTGACCGGCGTCATCCTGGCCCTGGGTTTCGGAGTTTGCGCGCTCTCCGGCTTCGCCCCCACGGCGCGCTTCGGACTGCTCTCGGCGATCGCCATCGTCATCGCGGTGGTCGCCGACTTCACGCTCGTGCCGGCGCTGTTCGGCCGCCGGCAGCCTTGACCCGGACCACGGCGCAGTCGGCGGCTGTGCCAGATGGCCCGGAGGACCGTCGTCCTAGCGCTCCTCGCTGTCAGCCGTGGCCGGACCTGCGAGCACGGCCTGCAGCGCGCCCGAGGGGCACAGGGCGATCGCCGCGGCCACTTCGGCGGGTGTAGCGGCCTCCGGCCGCACCCAGCGGCTTCGCCGCACATCGAAGACAGCCGGCAGAGCCGCGAGGCAGACCCCTGAATGCTCGCAGACGTTGGGGTCGAAGGTGACGGTCACTCCAGGAGCGGCATAGGTCTGCATACGCTTCACGGCAGCCTCGACACTAGAGTCCCTCGACGATGCGCAGATCGCGCTCGGCCGTCCCGGCAAGCTCGGCCAGGGCGGCCTGATAGTCAGCGCTCTCGTGTGCGGCCGTGGCGCTCTCGAGGCTCGGAAACTCGACGATGACGACGCGCTGCAGGAGACCGGCCTCGTAGCTCTTCGACGCCGTGGCACGGGCGAGAAACCGGCCGCCATGGGCCTCGATCGCCGGTCTCGCGAGAGCCGCATAGCGCGCCAGCGCCGCTTCATCGCGGACCGATCGGTAGCAGTTCACCCAGTAGGCCTTGGGCATCAGCTCGCGATCAGCAGGGTGCAGGCGAAAGCGGCGATCGGCAAGGTGGCGCGACTTGTCATGATCTGCATTCCGTTTCTGGCGTCTCGATGGGCGTCGTCCCGGCGCGTCAATCGTCCGACTGGAGGTCGGAGATCCGCTGGGCCGTGGCGTGAATCCGGCAGGTGAACTCGCCGATATCCGGGTGG
>JBDSRU010000293.1:0-17036 GCA_039929145.1 Thermoanaerobaculia bacterium | reverse complement strand
GACGAGCGCCAGCGCCATGCTGACGAGCAGCCAGCGACGCCCCTCGGCCTGAGGCACAGCAAGGAGGATGCAGGCGATTCCGCCGCCAGCGGCAGGGCAGGGGAGTCCGACGAAATAGCGCTTGTCGGCACGCACCGTCTGGACATTGAAACGTGCCAGGCGGGTCGCGCAGCAGACGACGAAATAGAGCGGCACCAACCAGCCCACCCTGCTCCAGATCGAGAGTCCCCAGAGGTGCGCCACCAGTGCCGGCGTCGCGCCGAAGGTCATGACGTCGGCGAGCGAGTCGAACTCGCGACCGAAGTCGCTTTCGGTGCCGGTCATGCGGGCGATCCGCCCGTCGAGGTTGTCCACGACGGCGGCAACGAGAATACAGACCGCGGCGGGAAAGAAGCGTCCGCGCAGCGCCAGAATGACGGCGAAAAAGCCGAAGAAGATGTTGCCGATCGTGAACGCGCTGGGGAGCAGGAAGACGGCGCGACGCGAATGACGGCGGATTCGGGACTCGGGCGGAGTCATCGCTGCCCCGACGTTTGCATGGGTGTAGATGAGTGCGTCGAGCTCGCGCGGTCGCTTGCCATGGGCGTTTCGCCGACACGAACGCGGTCGCCTTTCTTCACCAGGATCTCGTAGGAGGACGGGACGTAGAGGTCGACCCGCGAGCCGAACTTGATGACGCCCATGAGCTCGCCGCGCTGGCGTCGATCGCCTCTCCCGACGTAGGAGACGACGCGTCGAGCCAGCAGCCCGGCGAGCTGGCGGACGCCGATGCGGTCGCCGTTCGGACGCTGGAAGACGTTGGTGTAGCGCTCGTTCTTTTCACCGACGTCGGCGCGGAAGGCGGCGAGCTTCTTGCCGCGCAGCAGCGCCGAGAAGACGACCTCGCCAGCCACCGGAGCACGCTGCACATGGACATCGAAAATCGAGAGGAATGTCACCACGCGACGATACGGGCCGGGTCCGATTTCGGCATCGACGACCTCTTCGACCGCGGTGATCAGGCCGTCGGCCGGGGCGAGAACCATGCCCTCCGGACCGTCGTAGTGGCGGCTGGGATCGCGAAAGAAAAGCAGCACGAGGAAACTCAGCACGGCGACGACGATCGCTGCCGTGCGGCGCTCGAACCAGAAAAGCGCGGCGGCGATCGCGACCAGCGGCAGGACGAAGGCCCAGGCCTCCTTGGCAAAACTCATCGACAGCCGGTCCGCAGCGGCGACAGGAAAGACGTGACCGGGGTCAGGCGACAACCGTTTCTTGAGGTTCGCGCATCATGGCTTCCATGCGGTCCTTGAGCGCGAGCTTGTGGATCTTGAGACGCTTTTCCTCAGCCTCGTCTTCCTGGGACGGCAGGGTTCGCTGGGCGATGTGCGTCAGCCTTTCCTCACACTCGTGATGCTCCTCGTGGAGCAGGCGGAAGGCCTCGCTGGTGCGCAGGAACTCCTGTCTGAGGGCGTCGAGATTCGGCATAGAGAAACTCTCCTTTCTCTGGTTGGTGAACATCCGAAATGAGGATAGCACCCGGCTTTTACGCTCTCAACCGCTTTCTAGCGGCGGGCCGCGCGGAGGCAGAGCCAGGCATCGCAATCGTCGCTGTAGTATTTCGGTCGCCGGCCTGCGAACTCGAAGCCGAGCCGCCGGTAGAGCTCCTGGGCGGGCAGGTTGTCGGCGCGCACCTCGAGGAAAGTGTCGACCGCCTCGTGGTCGAGCTCGGCGAGCGCCGCGACGAGCAGCCCCAGCGCGACCTGTCGGCGCCTCCACGCGGGTGCCGTCCCGATCCGCAACAGCTCGGCTTCGTCCACCACCACCCGGAAGAGAGCGCTGCCTACGGGCTGGCCGTCTGCCGCCTCGGCAATCCAGGCGCGCGCCCCTGGCGCCGCCCAGTAGCCCGCCACCGACTGCGCTGTCCAGGGCTCTTCGAAGCTCGCCAACTCGACCGCGGCGAGCGCCGCGAGATCGGCGGAAGTGGCGGGACGGATGCTGAAGTCCGGCATCGCGAGTCTCAGGTCCGGGCGTTGCGCGGCGTGAAGCCCCGCAGGTAGAGCGGTTCGAGCTCGACCGAAAGCACTCTCGCGAGACTCTCGTCCGACGCCGCGGCGGCGACCGACGGAGCCAGGGCTGCGGCGTGGCGGAGGCCTTGCGGCGTGAGGCCTGACGGCGGAGTCTGCCCCTGGTGGAGCGCGAGGTAGGCGCCGCGCGGAGCGACGATCCCCGTTGATGGGAGGCGCTCTGGCGCGCTCGTCGCCGTCAGGATCCGACCTTCCCGGCGAAATTCCTGCGCGAACCATTCCGCGCGCAGGGCGTCGATCAGGGCCAGAACCGGCGATCGATCGGCAGGATCGACCTGCAGCGCCAGCGCCGCGAGATTCGACAGCGCGACGACCGGCGCGTCGAGCCCGGCGCGGAAGCCGAGTGCGGTGGCGAGCGCGACCCGGATGCCGGTGAAGCTCCCTGGCCCGCTGAGCACGACGATGCCGTCGAGCTCGCCCGTCGCGACCCCGGCGCGGCGCAGACAGTCGTCGATGTGCAGCAGTAGCGAGGGGCCGGAACGGCCTTCACCGGAGCTTTCGCCCAGCACAGCTCCGTCGCGCGCCACTGCCGCGCTGGTGACCGGCGAGCCGGCGTCGAAGGCGAGCCAGGTCGGCATCCGCGCGAGTCTAGCCTGTGCGGTCGCGGCTATACTCTGCGGCCCATGCGCCCAGGGGTCGAAATGACACCGATGCTTCGCCACTACCTGGAACTCAAATCCCAGTATCCAGATGCGATCCTGTTCTACCGCATGGGCGATTTCTACGAGCTCTTCTTCGACGACGCCCAGAGGGTCGCGCCGCTCCTCGACCTCACGCTGACAGCACGCCAGAAGGGTAGCCCGAACGAGGCGCCGATGTGCGGCGTTCCCCATCACGCGGTGGCGGGCTATATCGGAAAGCTCATTCGCCTCGGGCTCAAGGTCGCGATCTGCGACCAGGTGGAGGACCCGGCCCAGGCCAAAGGTCTGGTGCGGCGCGAGGTGACCCGGGTGGTGACTCCCGGGACGATCTCCGAGCTCACCCTGCTCGAGAGCAAGGAAGAGAATCTGCTGGGCGGACTGGTCTGGCAGGGAAGCGAAGGGGCCGGCGCCTTTCTCGAAGTCTCGACCGGCGCGTTCTTCCTGCGCCGCTGGCGCGACGCTTTCGAGGCAGTGGCCGAGCTCGAAGTGCTGCGGCCGCGCGAGCTGCTGTTCGATTCCGGGGCGATGCCGGAGACGATCAGCGCCTGGGCCGAGCGCGACGTCGCCTGTCGGACGGCCCTCGAAGGCTTCCTCGAGTCTCCGGGCAAGGCGAACGAGCGCCTGGCGCGACAGTTCGGTGTCGCGACGTTGCGCGGCTTCGGGCTCGAAGAAGGAGAGCCGGGAGTGCGCGCCGCAGCCGCTGTGCTCGCCTATGCCCAGTCGACGCAGCGCAGTCGCCTCGACCATGTCAGCGGAATCAGCCTCCGGGTGGCGAGCGACCGCCTGGTTCTCGACGCCACGACGCTCGCCAACCTGGAGGTGCTGCGCACTCAGCGCGATCCAGAGCGCGGCAGCTCGCTGCTGTCGATTCTCGACCACTCCGTGACTGCGGCAGGCGGCCGCCTGGTGCGCGACTGGCTGCGACGTCCGCTGCGCGAGATGGCGGAGATCGCGGAGCGCCATGATGGCGTAGGGGTGCTGGTCGCGGACTCGCTCCGCCTCGCCCGTCTGCGCGACGGCCTGGCAGGGATCGCCGACCTCGAGCGACTCGCGACTCGCGCGGTGATGGGCTCGCTCACTCCGCGCGAGGCGGCGGGGCTGCGCGACACTCTGGTTGCCGTGCCGCCGCTGTTCGCCGACGTATCCGGACTCGCGAGCCGGCTGATCGCCGCCGCGGCGGCTACCGACGCTCTGCCCGACCTCGCCGCCGGGCTGCAGGCTGGCCTCGCGGAGGAGCCGGCGAGCCAGATCGAGGCCGGCAGCGTGATCGCGGCTGGCGTGGACGCCGAGCTCGACCAGTACCGCTCGCTCGCCTCCGATGCCAAGCGCCACATCCTCGAGCTCGAAGAGCGCGAGCGCAAGCGCACAGGAATCTCCTCCCTCAAGGTGCGCTACAACCGGGTCTTCGGCTACTCGATCGAGATCACGCGCGCCAACCAGTCTGCCGTGCCCGCCGACTATGTCCGCCGCCAGACGCTCGCCAACGCCGAGCGCTACGTCACGCCCGAGGTGCAGGAGCTGGAGGAGCGCATCCTCCACGCCGAGGAGCGCCGGCTGGCGATCGAGAAACGGCTCTACGCCGAGCTGGTCGCAAAGGTCGCTGCGCAGGCCCCGCGCCTGCAACGTCTGGGGCAGGCGATCGCCCAGGTCGACGGCATCGCCGCGTTCGCGGAAGTCGCGGCACGACGCGACTACGTGCGCCCCGAGCTCATGCCGGCCGGAACCGGTCTCGCGATCGAGGAGGGCCGGCACCCGGTGCTCGAAGCGGCGCTGGGGGAGAATTTCGTCCCCAACGATCTCGAGCTCGACCCGGGCAGCTCGCAGATCGTGCTCCTGACCGGTCCGAACATGGGCGGCAAGTCGACCTATCTCCGGCAAGCCGCGCTGCTCGTTTTGATGGCGCAGGCGGGAAGTTTCGTTCCGGCGCGGCGCGCGGTAATCGGCCTCGTGGACCGGATCTTCTCGCGTGTCGGCGCCTCGGACGATCTGGCGCGCGGCGAGTCGACGTTCATGGTGGAGATGATCGAGACCTCGAACATTCTGCGCTTCGCGGGGCGTGAGAGCCTGGTCATCCTCGACGAAGTCGGCCGCGGCACCGCGACATTCGACGGACTCTCGCTCGCCTGGGCGATCGTCGAGCACCTGCACGAGCAGGCGCGGCCGCTGACTCTCTTTGCCACCCACTACCATGAGCTCACCGAGCTTGCCGACCTCCTGCCGCGGGTCGTCAATCGGACCATGGCCGTCAAGGAGTGGGAGGACCGCATCGTCTTCCTGCGCCGTGTCGCACCAGGCAGCGCCGACAAGTCGTACGGCATCCATGTCGCCAAGCTCGCCGGGCTGCCGGCCTCAGTCCTCAAACGGGCCGAGCAGGTGCTGGCCAATCTCGAGGCCAAGGAGTTCGATCCCGAGGGCAGGCCGCGCCTCGCGAAAGGAGAGCTGCCGGCCGACCGCAAGGCGGCACAGCTCGGGCTGTTCACACCGGTGGAGCAGATCGTTTCCGGCATCGTGCGCGAAGTCGATCTCGAACGGCTGACACCGCTCGCCGCCCTGAACCTGCTCGCCAGTCTCAAGGAGCGCCTCAAGTGAAGGGTGGAGAGCTGCTCTTCCTCGGCGTCGAAGGGACCGCGCTCCACGTCGACGAAGCGAAGGTCCTGAAGAGAGTTCGGCCCGGCGGAATCGTGCTTGTGACGCGCAATATCGAGGACGAGCCTCAGCTCCGGCAACTGATCGCTGCCCTCCGCGCCTCCGCCCCGAATGCCATTTTCTGCCTCGACGCCGAGGGGGGGCGGGTCGATCGTCTGCGACGGGTGGTCTCTCCGGCCCCGGCCGCGGCCGAACTCGCGCACTGTCCACCCGCAATGGCGAGACGAGCCGGAAGGTGGCTCGGTGAGGCTCTGATGCAGCTCGACTTCGACCTCGACTTCGCTCCGGTGGTCGATCTCGAGCATGGCAATACCGGCAACGCGCTCGACGGCCGAACTTACGGCGCCAAGCCGGGGCGAGTCGTCGCCCGGGCGAACGCGCTGCTCGAAGGCCTCCACGAGGCGGGTATCGGGGGCTGCATCAAACACTTCCCCGGTCTCGGTCGAGCGACTGCCGACACCCACCTCCGTGGTGCGCAAATCCGTGCCGAGAAGGTCGAGCTCGAGCGGGACCGAACCCCCTTTACTGAGCTTCTTTCAGCAACGGACTCCGCGATGGTCGGCCACGCGATCTATCCCGGCTGGGGTGAGTCGACCTGGCCCGCCAGCCTGAGCCCGAGAATCTCGACGGATCTTCTGCGCCGGAAGTCGGGCTTCCGGGGCTTTCTGTTCAGTGACGATCTGGAGATGGGTGCGCTCTCCGGATTCGGCGCGCTACCGGAACTCGGCGCGCGAGCGCTCGCCGCCGGTTGCGACGGATTGCTGTTCTGCCGCCGCATCGAAGCCGCGCCGGAGATCGCCGCTGCGCTCAGGGGGAAGGCGCTTCGGCCCCGCCTCGAGGAGGCCGGGCTCCGCCTCGAAAAATTACGGGCACGACTGGCACGCTGGAAGAAGGCTGCTGGAGACCCGGCGTCGCTCAGCGAGATCCGCGAGAGGCTCGAACGCCTGGCTGCCGACGTCGCACGCCGGCAGCCAGCCCCCGCAGCGCGCGAGATCTTCTAGAACGGAATATCGTCGTCCGGGAAATCGCCACCACCACCACCGTCATGGCCGCCGCCAGTCGGAGCGCTCGCGCCGGACTCCCTGGCTCCGCCACCACCGCTATCGCCCTTCGAGCCGAGCATCTGAAAATTCTCGCAGATGATCTCGGTCTTGTAGATTTTCTTTCCTTCCCTCTCCTTGTCGTCCCAGGAGCGGGTCTGAATCCGACCTTCGACGAAGACCATCTTGCCCTTGGTCAGATACTGACCGGCGATCTCCGCCTGCTTGCCGTAGACGACGATGTTGTGCCACTCGGTCTCATCCTTGCGGTTGCCATCCCTGTCCTTGTATCGGCGCGATGTGGCCAGCGAAAAACTGGCCACCTGCTGGCCTCCCGGCAGTGCGCGCATCTCGGGGTCCCGCCCCAGATTTCCTACCAGCATCACTTTGTTGACCATGATTTGTGCTCCCTCTCGGCGTGGCCGGGACGGTATCATACGCACCGCGACCGCTTGCCGAATTCCTTTCTGCAGAGATAGGACGTAATCCTTGCGTATCGTCTTGCAGCGCGTCAGCCGGGCGGCGGTCGAGGTCGACGGGGTCGAGCTCGCCCGGATCGGGACCGGCTTCCTGGCGCTGGTGTGCGTCGCCCGGAGCGATGACCTGGCGGTCGTCGAGCGCGCCGCGCAGAAGGTCGCGGGCCTTCGCCTGTTCGAGGACCGCGACGGCAGGATGAATCTCGATCTTTCAGCAGTGGCAGGAGGGATCCTGGTGGTATCTCAGTTCACGCTGCTCGCCGACACCTCGCGCGGGCGCAGGCCGTCTTTCGAAAACTCGGCGCCGGGCGAAATCGCGGAGCCCCTGGTCGAGCGCCTCGTCGAGGCCTTGCGGCGATCGGGATGCGCTGTCGCGACCGGCCGCTTCGCGGCGCACATGAAGGTGGAATTGCAGAACGACGGTCCGGTGACGCTGGTGCTCGACTTCTGACTCAGGGCACTCCGATGGCGATCGAGGAGATCGGCACCGGCATGAAGCAGAGCAGGAAGATCGCCAGCGCGGCGACCGCCAGCCAGCGCCGCTTGCGATCGAGTGGCTGATCCTCGTCGACGACCGGCGGATGCCGAAGGCCGAGCCAGAGGACGATCGCAGCCCAGAAGAACCAGCCAGGCCAGAGAAAACCTCCGGCGACGAGAAGGCCGAAGAGGATCGGAGCGATCCTGCCCTGGAGACGTCCTGCTACGGCATAGAGGATGTGTCCGCCATCGAGTTGCGCCAGCGGCAAGAGATTGAGCATGGTCGCGAAGGACCCCACCCAGGCTGCGAAGACGAAGGGGTGGGGATTGAGAATCTCGCCTGCCCGCAGATTTCCGTGGAAGAAAAAGACCAAAGCTCGATAAAGAAGGCTGTCACCGGGCAGGGTGAGGAACATCGCCTCCGGGCTCTCCGGCGCGAGGACGATGCTCGTCGGGATCGAGTGAGCCACCCCGTAGACGAGAATCGGCAGCAGGACGAGAAAACCGGCGATCGGCCCTGCGACGCCGACATCGAACAGTTCGCGCTTGTTGCGAATGACGCGGCGAATGCGAATGAAGGCGCCAAAGGTCCCGAGAAGAAACGGCGAAGGAAGAAAATAGGGCGGACTCGCCGGCAGGCCATACCAGCGGCAAGCCAGGTAATGGCCGAGCTCGTGGGCGAGCAGGATGGCGAGGACCGGCAGGGCGTAGGCGAGGCCCCAGAGCAGAAGTGCCGGATCGGTCCAGACCCGGACCACCGTTCCGGGAAGAAGAAAGGGAACGAGATCGGTGACGACATCGGTGCGTGCGCCGAGCAGGAAAGCGCCTCCGACGGTGATGCAAGTGAACAGGGTGCACAGGAATAGCAGGACAGCAAGCCGAAACTGCTTTCCCTTTACTGGAAGCTTTTTCGTGCCGAGGGGTTCACTCTCCCGTGCCGGATCCGGACCGGGCAGAAGGCTGAGCTCAGGCGTCTGATAGGAGTCCGGCAAGGCCGGGAGCAGTTCAGAGATTCTTCAGGTCTTTGCCGGGCTTGAAGCGCACGGTGCGGCCCGGGGTGATCGCCACTTCGACGCCGGTCTTCGGGTTTCTGCCGACGCCCTTCTTGCGATCCCGCACCTGGAAGACGCCGAAACCGCGCAGCTCGATGCGCCGGCCGTCGCACAAAGCGTCTTTCATCGCATCGATGATCGTGTCGACGGCCTGAACGGCCTTCATCCGCGGCACGTTGGAGACGTCCGAAACCTTCATCACGATGTCTGCCTTGATCATCTTCGCTCTGACCTTTCCACGAATCTAGCCGCAACCACGAAGGGTGTCAACGCAACGGGTGACTTCATCACGCCCTGCGCAGCTTCGACTGCATGATGCAGACCTCGAAAGCGATCTCGGCCTTCGCGATCACGCGCTGGAGGTCGGCGAGATCGGCCGGAGAAAGACCCGGGGCGGCCGCGAGGCGGGGCTCGAGGAGCAGCGCGGCGACCAGCCGTTCCTTGACCCGGACCGGCAGAACCAGCACCTCTTCGGCCAGCGGCGGCGCACTGAAACAGGCGGCGAGGGTGCGATGCGCCGGAAGTTGGGAGAGCGCCCCGCGGAAGGAGCCGCCCTTCTCGCGCAAGCCGTCGAAGAGCGAGGGTTGCTTGAGGCTCAGTCGCAGCGCCGCGAGGCGCATCTCGTCCAGGCCCGCTCCGGCCCAGAACCAGGCGGACACCTCTTCCTTGCGCACGACGAACAGTGCCGCACGCAGAACGCGGCCGGCGGCGAAGTCGAGCAGGGCGCGGCCGACATCGTCGCGCTCCTTCGGTTGCAGGAGTCGCTGCTCGGTCTCCTCCACGCTGCGGCGAAGGGCGGCAGGGGACGGCGCCATCGCCGGCGTGGCCGGCATCGGAGGCGGCGGGGGCGGAGGTGGCGCAGCGACCACCGGAGCCGGCGACGGTGCGGGCGGAACGGGGACGAGGGTAGCCTCTGGCTTGGGCGGTCGGAGCGCTTTGGCTGGTGGCTTCTCGGGTGCCGCCGCGGCAGTCGCCGGAACGGGGACCGCCGGCGCGGGAGCAGGCGCTCCGGGATCCGGAGCGTGAGCTGCCGGCGCTGCCGGCGCGGACTTGAGAGTCGGAAGGTCGAGTGCCGCATGCTGAAAGTGGGGAAGCTCGACCGATATCGAGGCCTGCGAATCGGGCGAGCTCTCGGCACCCGAAGCGGAGGCGGGGACACCGGCGATCTGGGTGTCCCACTGCAGTTGGTCCCCGGCCTGCTCTGCCGGCGCGTCCCGCGCGCCGGCGCTCTCGCGAGCCCAGAGAAAGCGCGAGCGGTTCATTTTGTCGAGCAGTTTCACGAATCGCGCCGGGCACTCTTCACCGTAGTGCTTCTCGAGCGCTTCGAGCATCCGGAGCTCGGGGGCGACGTGCCACCGGATTCGCTTGCCGACCACGAAGGCGATCTCGTCCTGCAGGGAAAGGTTGCGCGCGTCGATCAGTGCGACCTTGACTTGCGTCGAACTGGCGCGAAACGCGATCGCCTGGCAGCGCTTGGCGACCTTCGCGGGAATGAGTTCGAGAACATCGTCAGGGATGCCGCGCAGATCCTCGGGCGAGGCGCACGGCATGCCGGACTGCTCGGCGAGCGCGGCGCACAGTTGCTCCTCGGTCAGCGCTTCGATCTCCAGCAGGCAGCTGCCGAGCCGACTTCCGAGGACTTTCTGGTTGCGTAGCGCACGCAGGAGTTGCTCCCGCGTGAGATGTCCACGCTTCTCGAGGAGCTCACCCAGGCGGCTTGGAGCGGTTCGCACGGGACCCTCTAATTGTAAGAATCGAAAAGGACTTCCATAGCCCGAAAAGATAGCAGAGTGCGGCCCGCTGGAAAAGTGCCAGTGCAGTTATGATTCGCCGGTGTACGTCACCCGATCCTCCATCCTGACCTTGAGCCTCTCGCTTTGCCTGGCCGCGACCAGCAGCGCGGAAACGCCGCGCTCCGCGGGCGCCTACCCCTTCCTGCTCGCCGGAGCGCTGCTCGCGGACGGCGACTCCCAGGGAGCGCTGACGGCCTACGCCGAAGCCGCCGCGCTCGCTCCAGAAGACCCCTACGTGCATCTCGAGTTCGCCAGTGTCCTGGCCCGGGCCGGACGGTTCGTCGAAGCCGCCAAAGAGATCCGTATCGCGCGCCAGTTCGCTCCAACCGAGACCGAGGTGCTTCGCACCCAGGCGCGTATCGCGATGAGTCTCGCCGATCACGACGCCGCCGCTCGCGTCGAGGCGCGCGGAGCTTTCGAACTCGTGCTCGCGGCCGAGCCGGACGACCTAGAGAGCCTCGTTGCTCTGGGACAGATCTATCTCGGGAGCGAGGAAGCGGAGAAAGCGGTGGAGGTCCTCGGTCGCGCCGCGGAGTTGCGCCCTGGGCAGCCGATGATCGAAGCGCTGCGGGCTCGCGCCCTCGCGGCGTCCGGCGATCCTCTCGCCGCGGAAGCGGTGCAGCGCGCGATGCTCGCCGCGCACCCCGACCGGCTCGACAGCCGGCTGGAGCTCGCCGACCTTCTGTCCTCACGCGGCCAACATTTCGAAGCTGCGGCGCTGCTCGCCGCCGCCCCCGATGCGCAACAGCAATCGCCGGAATTGCGCCGGCGCAGGGCGGTGGAGCTCTACCTCGACGGCGATCTGCAGAGTGCCGGTGCTTTGGCGCGCGCTCTCCACGTGGAAATGTCCGACAACATTGCCGTGCTCGTCCTGCTGGCGACGATCGAACAGGCGGACGGGCGCTGGGGGAGCGTGCTCGAGCTCGTCGGATCGATCGCGGAGAGCAATCCGCTGCACGACCAGCTGAATTTTCTGCAGGTGCGGTCTCTCGAACGCCTCGGCCGGGTCGAGGAGGCATTGGCTGCGCTCGCCAGACGCCGGCAGGCGCTCGAAGGCGCGGGGCGCCACGAAGAAGCGATCCTCGTCCAGGCGAGCGCGGCTCTGCTGGCGGCTCGCAACGACCGGCAGGCGGCAGCGGCGGAACTTGCCGCACAGGTCTTGCAGTCCGACCCTCCTCCCGATCCCGAGCTCGCTCTGGAAGTGCGGCTGCTGCTTTCGGATATCGAGCTCGGGCGCCAGGGACTGCCGTCGGCTCTGGCCGCGCTCGGTGATGGCGATGCGCCGGCGCTGGTCGCCAAGCGGTATGAGCTGGCTGTGCGGGCGAAGGACGCGGAGGCCGCGGGCGGTTTCCAGCGCCAGCTCGCCGAGGGCTCGGTCGAGCAGATGCTTGCGCTCGCCACCTCCGAGGAGCGGCTGGAGCGCTTCCAGCAGGCGCTGCCGCTGATCGACAAGGCGCTCGTCGCGTCCCCGACCTCGAACGAGCTTCGGTTTCGCAAGGCGACCGCCCTCGAACGCACCGGCCGCTTCGACGAGTCGGCGGCCATTTTCGAGGCCTTGATCGCCAGCGAGCCTGACTACGCTCCGGCGCTCAACTATCTAGGCTACATGCGGATCGAGCGCGGCAGCGATGTCGAACAGGGGCTCGCGCTGGTCCGGCGGGCGCTCGCCCTCGACGGAAACAACGGCGCTTACGTCGATTCCCTGGGCTGGGGCCTTTACCGGCTGGGGCGGTTCGCAGAGGCCAGCGAGGTTCTCGAACGCGCCTCGCGGCTGCTGCCCAACGACTCGACCGTTCTCGAGCATCTGGGCGACGCGCTGCTCGCGATGGGCGCTCTCGACCGTGCGCGCGACGCCTATCGCCGCGCCCTGGCGCTCGGCCCGGACGGCACCGGCGGCCTGGCGGCAAAGCTGGCCGGTCTGCCCGGGGTCTCGTAGTCTGCGCCGGAGCATTCGGACCTTCCGTTTCGGAGGCGGACTTCTCGGGCTCATCGGACTGGGCTCAATGAGCTGCGCTTCCCCCGCGTTGCACGCTCCAGCGAGCGACGCGGGCAGCGCCGTCGCCGCGCTCGCCGCCAGCGCACTGCCGGCGGCTTCGCCTGGTCGCCCTGGCCAATGGTTGTTTCGCGCCGAGGTCTCGGGCGAACAGGGCTCCGGCAGCCTGCGCCTGCTCTTGCGCCGACAAGACGCCGACCACTTCACCCTCTCGGCTTCGGATGCCTTGGGTCAGGCGCGATGGGAGGTCCGGCGCGAAGCCGACTCGGCGATCTGGTTCGATCCGCAGGCGCGACTCTACTGCCGTCTCGACCCGCTCCGCGCTTTGCGCGCCCGGCTCGCGCTGCCGAGCATTCCTCTCGCCGACCTCCCCGGGCTGCTGATCGGAGAGTGGCCCCCGGAGGGTCGCGTCGGCCCGGCATCGCCGCCGTCGCCGGGAGAGAACCGCCCGTTTACCGGCGAAATGGGCGCCGAAAGCTGGGCCACCTGGACCCTGTGGGAGGGCGGCGAGCCGGCGGTCTGGTTCAAGCGCGTCGGCGCGGATTCGCTGCTGTCGGTGCGCCGTCCATCGGTGCAGGTACGCTGGCGCTTGGCCGCCCACGGTGGACTCGGTCCGGTCCCAGGCTCCCAGGCGCCCGGTCGCTCGGGGGACGCAGATTCGACGGCATCCGGCGGATCGAGCCATCTGGTGTCCGGAGCACGCGAAATGACCTGTCCCGAGAATGAGATTCCTTAGCTTCGCGAAAGTGAACCTGCACCTCGAGGTGCTGCGCCGGCGCGAGGACGGCTTCCACGAGCTGCGTACGATCTTTCAGACCATCGACCTCGCGGACGAGATCGACCTCGAGACAGGTGCGCCGGGGGTGGTCTTGACGGTTGAAGGGGCACCTGGTCTGTCGGCCGACGAGTCCAATCTGGCGTGGCGCGCGGCGGCCGGTTTTCTCGCCCGCTGGGGACGCCCCGGCGCCGGGGTGAGGATCCGGCTGCGCAAGCGCATCCCGGTCGGCGGCGGTCTGGGCGGCGGGAGCGCCAACGCCGCGACCGTGCTCTCCGGACTCAGCGCCCTGTTCGAGCGCCATCCTGGCCTAGCCGAGCTCGAGGTTCTGGCCGCGGAACTCGGTTCCGACGTGCCGTTCTTCCTGCATGGTGGCACGGCACTGGGAACCGGACGAGGGGAACGGATCGATCCGCTGCAGGATCCGGACGGACCGGCGCTCGAGCTCTGGCTCGCGGTACCCCCGGTGAGCGTCGTCACTCGCGACGTCTTCGCGGCGCATCGACTCCCAGCCAACGCTCCGGTGGCAGCTCCGGTTGCGGGCATTCCGGCGGCATGGCGGCCGCTGCTGGGCCGAAACGATCTCGAGCCGACCTGTCTGGCGCTCTATCCCCCGGTGCGCGCCGTGTATAATCGGCTCTCCGAATCGGGGGCGCTGGCGGTTCGCCTCTCCGGTAGCGGCTCGACGATCTTCGCCCTGTTCGCAGATCGAGCAGCTGGACAGGCAGCCGGGGATGGTCTCCTCCCCGACACGATCTGGCTGGCCGCCAAGACGCTGAGTCGTGACGAGTGGCGGCGCCGGAGCGGACTGGATGCGCGGTCGGGAGGAATTTGACGTGGAGATCACCGACGTCCGGGTCTATCCCGTGCGTGACGAGAAGGTTCGTGCATTCATCTCGATTGTCTTCGACCGCTGCTTCATGGTCAACGACATCAAGGTCATTCAGGGCAAGGACGGCTTGTTCGTAAGCATGCCGAGCCGCAAGCGCAAGAGTGGTGAGTTCAAGGATGTGGCACACCCGCTGAATTCCGAGACCCGGAAATGGGTGGAAGAGCGCATTCTCACGGTCTACCAGGCGACTCTCGACGGAGTTGCGGCTCCGGAGTCCGCGAGCGCATCACCCCTCGGGTCGGTGGTCTCGGCGGGAGACGCGAGCGTACCGACAGCCCGCGAGCGGTCGCTCGAAGAGGTAGAGAGGCTGCAGTTCGGTGACTCGTTCTGGGGCCTGACTCAGGGAACCTAGGACAAAGCGATAAGATCGACGGTTGGTGGAGGATAGTGCGTAGTTCGTGGGGCGTAGCCAAGCGGTAAGGCACGAGACTTTGAATCTCGCTATCGGAGGTTCGAATCCTCCCGCCCCAACCAGATTCGGCCGGTTTCCCTTCTTCCTATTTTGCAGATTGCAGTCGAGATCTAATTTTCAATGAGAGCTCCGAAGCGCGACGGCGACCACTACGGCGACATCAAGATTTTCAGCGGGCGCGCCCACCCGGCGCTCGCGCAGGAGATCTGCGACTATCTGGAAGTCTCGCCCGGCAACTCTTCGGCTTACAACTTCTCCGATGGCGAGACGTTCTGTCAGATCGACGAGAACGTCCGCGGTTCGGACGTCTTCATCGTCCAGCCGACCTGCTCGCCGGTCAACGAGAATCTGATGGAGCTGCTCATCCTTCTCGATGCCTTCAAGCGCTCCTCGGCTTCCCGCGTCACCGCCGTGCTGCCTTATTACGGCTACGCGCGCCAGGACAAGAAGGACCAGCCGCGCGTTCCGATCACGGCGAAGCTGGTCGCCGACCTGATCTCGCGAGCGGGCGCCGATCGGGTTCTGTGCATGGACCTCCACGCACCTCAGATTCAGGGCTTCTTCGACGTTCCGGTCGACCACCTCTTCGCGGCCCCGGTGCTGCTCGAAGCGATCCGCGCACTCGAAATCCCCGACCTGGTGATCGTCTCGCCCGACGCCGGCGGAGTGGAGCGCGCCCGCGCCATCGCCAAACGCCTCGAAGCCGACCTGGCGATCATCGACAAGCGGCGCACCGCGCCGAACGTCGCCGAGGTCATGCACATCATCGGCGATGTCGCCGACCGACATGTCCTCATTCTCGACGACATCATCGATACGGCGGGCACGCTGTCGAAAACGGTCGAGGCGCTGCGAGCCGAAGGTGCGCATCGCATCCTGGCCGCCGGAGTGCATGGTGTGCTTTCCGGTCCGGCTCTGCAGCGCATCGAGCAGTCCCCTCTCGAGCAGGTGTTGATCACCAACACCACCCCGGTCGAGGAGAAGCTCCAGAAGTGCTCGAAGCTGCGTATTCTCTCGGTCGCGCCGCTTCTGGGCGAAGCCATCCGCAGAATCCACGAGAACAGCTCGGTCAGCTCGCTGTTCGTCTAGACGAGAAGGGATCACGACAATGTCTCAGGAACTCACCATCGAAGTGAATCGCCGGGAAGCGACCGGCAAGTCCGCCAACCGCCGTCTGCGTCGCGAGGAGATGATCCCGGCCGTCGTCTACGGCGGCGGCAAGGATCCGATCGCGATCCAGATGCCGCGCAAGATGCTGATCGACCTGTTCAAGTCGGGCGGCAGCGAGAACCGGATCTTCCTGCTGAAGCTCGCCGACACCGGTCAGAGCCGGCACGCGATGATCCGCGACATGCAGGTCCACCCGCTCACCCGCAAGGTCGAGCACGTCGACTTCATGCGCATCGACATGGCGAAGCGCATCCGCGTCCGCGTGCACATCACGCTCGAGGGCGTTGCCTATGGCGTGCGCACTGAGGCCGGCCTGCTCGACTTCGTCACTCGCGAGGTCGAGGTCGAGTGTCTGCCGACCGCCATCCCGCAGGAGATCAAGGTGGACGTCACCGAGGTCAGGGTGGGCCAGCATCTCGAGGTCAAGGACCTGAAGCTCCCGGAAGGCGTGAACATGCTCGAGGACGGCGATCGCGTGATCGTCTCCGTCGCGCACGCCAAGGTCGAGGCTGAAGCGGCGGTCGCCGGCGCCGAAGGGGCTGTCGAGCCCGAAGTGATCACCAAGGGCAAGAAGGAAGAGGAGAAGGCGTCGTCCTGATTCCGGTCGCTTCGCGCCGCCTCGTCGCCGGACTCGGCAACCCGGGCGATTCCTACGCCCGCACCCGGCACAACGTAGGATTCCGGGTCGTCGAGCGCCTCGCGGCGATGCATGCGATCGACGGCTTCCGGGAGGAGTGTGGCGCCGGGGTGCGGTCTCGAGGTGAGTGGCTGATCTGCCAGCCGTTGACCTTCATGAACCGCAGCGGCAGCTCGGTGCGCTGTCTTTGCGAGAGGCATGGGCTCGAGGCCGGAAGTGTTCTGGTCGTCTACGACGACATCCATCTGCCTTTGGGACGTCTGCGCATGCGGGCGGCCGGGAGTGCAGCCGGACATCGCGGGCTGGAGTCGGCCATCGAAGCCCTGCAGACCGAGGCCGTTCCGCGGCTGCGCCTGGGCATTGGTGCCCCGCCACCGGCTCTGGGCGAGGCCGGGCTGGCGGAGTTCGTCCTCGCCGATTTTCTCGCCGAGGAGGAGCCGATCGTCGCAGACATGGTGGACCGCGCCGCGCGCTCGGTGACGATCTGGCTCGAGTTGGGAATCGATGCAGCGATGCGGATGGCGAACGCGCCGGAGTCGCCGGCAGTGGACGCACCGGCCCGGGGCTTGCCGGCGCAGGCCCTGAGCGAATAGACTTATCCATCCCCGCGGGTGGATCCCAAACCCGCCGGTGACGAGGATGATCCGAGTCGCCGCTCCTTCCTGTTCCGCGCTCGCCGCGGGACCTCAACGGCCATAGGGAGGGCTAGAGTGAGAACGTATGAATTGGCGCTGGTCGCCGATCCGAGATTGTCGGACGACGATGTGACGGCGCTCTCCACGGAATACAAGCAGCTCATCACCAGCCGCGGCGGAGAAGTTCTCCGCGAAGAGAGCTGGGGCCGGCGGAAGCTCGCCTATCCGATCCACAAGCTCACCGAGGGACGCTACCTGTTCCTCTTCCTCCAGATCGAGCCGGCGAAGGCTGGCTTGCTCAAGGAGGTGGAGATGCGTCTCAACCAGAGCG
>JBDSRU010000292.1:0-7930 GCA_039929145.1 Thermoanaerobaculia bacterium | reverse complement strand
TGCGCGGCTCCGAACGGGCCTGGATCGCGACCCTCTTCTGCGGCCTCTTTCTGGTGCTCGCTTCGGGACGTCAGCCGGAAGTCGGGACTCTCGCCCTGCTCGCCCAGATGGAGGCGGCGGCGCTCGGCGCACTCCTCGCGCTCTGGGTCTCGCGCAGCTCCGACCTGCGGAGGTATGGCCTCGCCATCGCTCTCGCGGCGCTCTTCACCACCCCGCTGCTGCCCTACGCCTTCGTCGAGCACGAGCTCACCCTGCCACTGCTTCTCTTCACGGCGGGCTTCCTCGCGATCGGGCCCAATCGGCTGCGTTCTCCCGTCCGCGAGCTGGCACTCCTGCTCGCCTCGGCCGGCGTCCTGCTCGCCTCGCCGAGCGGACTTCTCCTGCTGCCCCTGCTCATCTGGCTCGCCTGGTGCGCCGCCGAGCGCGGCGGCGCGGAACGACCCTCCAACCCCAGACCCCGTTTCTACGCCGCGACCGCGATCCTGCTCGTCCTCTTCGCGCTGCGCGCCTGGACCCTCGATCTCCAGGCGATCGCCCTCGTCGATTCACCGATCGACTGGCTGGTCCATGTCCACGGCTTTCTCCTGTCGCTCAACAAGGGGCTGCTGCTCTTCGCGCCGCTCGTCCTCATCGGCCTCTGGCGATCTTTCCGCGGCGCCGTCTCCGAGCGGAACGCCGCGCGATTCGCGCTCTACTCGGCCGCCTCACTGATCGTCCCTTGCGCAGGACTTACCCGTTGGAGCGACGCTTCCTGGGGGCCGCGCCCCCTGCTGGCAGCCTGCGCCCCTGCCCTCCTGGCGCTCGCCTTGTCGAGCACTGAGCGCGCGCGACGCGGCGGTCACCGGCGCTGGATCCTCGCCGCGGTCGTTCTTGGCCTCGCCGTCAACACGCTCGGGACGGCGATTCCCCAGACCGCTCTCGCCGCCCTCCCCAGCCTGCCCCAGGAAGGCAGGAGCGTCGCCCTGCAGTTCGACCCGGCCTGGAATCACGCGCGTATCGATGCCGCGCTGCTGGGTCGATGGGTTGGAACGAATCTGCCCGAAGCCCTGAAGGCGGAAGAGGCCGGCGTTCCCGCCAATACGGAAGCAGCTGAAATCGTTCTCCCGGGCCCGCTCCTGCTCCGCGCTTTCGACGCCGGCGAGCGCGCCGCTCTCGCGCCTCGCGCCCTCCTGCTGGCGCTCGCTGGCGCAATCGGCTGGACGCTGCTGGTGCTCGTCCGCCATGCCTCGAAGAGCTGAGAGCCCAGGGCCTCGAGTTCTTGCGCCAGCCAGATCGGCCGATGGGGCAAACACGGAACCGGCTTCGCTCGACCTGCAGCGCGCTCGCCTGACTCAGGAGGGGACGCGGACTCTCGAGGTCGCCGGCATCCAGGCGCGCAGGCCGTAGATACACATGACCAGAAACAGTGCGTAGAGCAGAGCCGTGAGTTGCAGGTCGCGCGACAGGTAGAGCGGCACGTAGATCGCGTCGACAAGGATCCACGCCAGCCAGTTCTCGATCCGTTTGCGGCACAGCAGGTACTGGGCGATCAGCGACAGCACGGTGGTCAAGGCGTCCAGGAAAGGCGCTGCGTCGTGCACCTCCACCAGCGCGAGCCAGAGGCCCCAGGTCGCGATCGGCGCGAGGGCCGCGATCACCAGGATCTCTCCTGGAGGCGTGCGCGAGACCTCGACACCGCCCTGTCGCTGCCCGCCGAAGAGCCAGTTCCACCAGCCGTAGATGCCGAAGGCGAAGTACACCGCCTGCAGCCCCATGTCGGCGTACAGCCGGCTGTGCCAGAAGAGGGCGCAGAAGACGACGTTGTTGGCGAGCCCCAACGGCCAGTTCCAGATGTGCTCGCGCACGCACAACCAGACACAGGTGCCGCCGGTCGCGAAGCCCAGCGCCTCGGTGATCGAGAGCGCCCACCAGCCCGTTGCCGCGGCCAGCAGCAGTGCCGCCGAACCGATCGTCATCAGCCCGATCTCGGTCACGGAGAGGCCGCGTTGCGGCGCAGGCGCGGCCTTGAAAAGCAGACTCTGTTCCACGCTGCTAGCCATTCACCCGCGACTCACGCGCCAGCCATGGCAGCAGGCTGCCGTAACCCGGCGAGGGAACTGTCCGGAAATCGGACGGAGGAAAACAGCTCTGGCGCGGAGTGCCGGCGGCGGCAAAACGGAACAGGTGCGCCCGGTTCGTATCGGGTAGCGAGAGGACCGGGTGGCGCGGGCGAAGGCCCGCATAGAGATCTTTCGGAGTCGCGAAGCCCGCTTCGAGTACGAGCACGCAGCCGGTCGGCTGGAACGCGAGCTCTTCGAGCAGGCGCGGACGGTCATCGAACACGGTCGGGACGCCTCGCGGCTCTTCCCGCAGGTTGCGGTAGCGGCCGAGGTAGTACCCGAGCGAAATCTGCGCCCACTGATTGGTGGTGACGACCCGCGCATCGGGCCCTTCGAGCGCCAAGGCGGCGCGCGCGACTGCGGGCCAGTCCGGGCGCCCGTGCTGCGCGTAGCCGACGACTCCCGTGATGAAAGTGGCCACGATCGCCGCCGACAGCAGCGCTGCCGTCGCGATACCTGATTTGCGATTGAAGGAGCCGAGCAGCCGCGCGCATGCCACGATACCGGTGGCGACCCCCGTCAGGAGAAAGATCAGGCCGAACTGGTTGTACCGCAAGTGGCTGAATCGGCCCATGGCGAGGAGTGCCATTTCGACGAGCGCCGTGCCGGCAAAGAGGCCCGCGAAAACGGTCAGGCCACCGCGCCGCCGAGCGAGGACGTTGAAGCCGACGACGGTGAGAAGCGCCAGAAGGATCGAACCGCCGTCGATGACCGGTTGCCCGACGAAGCCGCGAAACAGCAAATCGTCGAAGCGCTGCGCGACCAGCGTCCAATCCCATTGCGCCGTCCGCAGGGGCTGTTGCGGACCACCCAAAGTGGAGAGCAGACCGAACCAGGCCGCGAGCGGAAGGAGCGAGAGCGCGACCGCGGCCGGCAGGCGCACTCCGATCGACGGCACGCGGCCTTCACTGCGGGCCTCGAACCAGGCGGCTGCCACCGGCAGCCAGAGCGCCACAGCGAGATAGTGGGTCATCGCGGCGAGAGCCGCGGCGCAGGCCAGCTCGAGCGGGAGACGATCGGCACCTCGCACCAGCCAGCGGTCGGAGGCGTCGAGCGCCCAGACCGAGAACAGCAGCGCGAGGGCGTAGGGCCTGAGCTCGTGCGAGTAGCGGACGAGCACGGGCGAGGCGGCGAGAAAAAGCGCCGTGAGCGCCGCAGTCGGCAGATCCAGCCGCCTTGCCACCCAGCGCGCGAAAAGGGCGACAGCGGCAGAGCCGACAATCGCGGTCAACAGACGGCGTGCGAGCTCGCCCGAGTCGAGCGCGAGGAGCGCCCAGGTCAGGAGCGGCTCGATGGGCGGCTGCGCCCGGTCATAGATCAGGCTCGAAAAGAGCTCGCCCAACCGGCCACGAGCCATCAGCGTCTCCATGATCTCGTCGAGCCACATCGACGAACCGCCGAGTCCGACCAGTCGAAAGAGCAGCGCCACCGCGAAGCTCGCCGGCACGAGCCAACGTCCGCCGGCGAGACTCCACCCTCTCGCGACGGCATCGCTTTGCGCCGGGGCGATACTCGCCTCGCGCCCGTTGTCGACGCTCCCCAAATTCAGGGTACGGCGAGCGGAGCGAGTTCGGGGACGAGCTCCAACTTCTGCGCAGCCAGCGCTGCGCGATAGGCCTCGACCTCCCTGGCGTAGAAGGCGTTCAGATCAACGAGCGCCGCCTCGACCTGCTGACGAGCCTGGCGCAGGTATTCGAGATGGGTCGGGTTGGGGCGACTCCATGACGAGCCCAGGTAACCGCGCACGTAGGCGAGGCGCGACAGGATGTCGATGTCGGGAGTGATACCGACAGTGTCCCTCGGCCACCAGAAGCGGCTCTCGAGCTTCTCGAGTCCTTCGCGAACGGTCTTCGCCTCGGCGGCGAGTGGCAGAGCGTCAGCCTTCAGCGTCTCATCGCGCAACGCCTGGGCGTTGGCCAGCCGGATGCGTTCAGCCACGGTGTCGAGATCGCGGCGCGTCGCGCCGATGCGCTCGATCGCGGCGACCGCGGCGTCGTTCAGGCGGCCGGCCTCGAGAATCGCCTGCCAGCGTGACTGCCAATCCTCCGCGCTGTTGCCCGAGCTCGGATCGGCGAGCACTTCGACGAAGGTGCGACGCTCTTCGCCACCGAGAGTCAGCACGATCTCGTAGCGCCCTGGAGGGACCTGCGGACCGCTCGGGTTCGCACCCGGCTCCTCCGGCGTCGCGGAGGGCGGGCGCTTGAAGTCGTCGCGAGAGAGGTCCCAGAAGGCGCGGTTGACGCCGCGCCTGGCATCGACCTTGAGTCGGCGGACGCGCGCACCGGCGGCGTCGCGAACCTCCAGCGTGGCCTTCGCGGCCTCTTTCTTGTCAGCGTCCTTCTTGTCAGTCTCTTCTTTTTCGGCCTCCCTGGCGGCCTTTTTCTCGTCATCCTCCTGCTGGTCGGCCGCCTGCTTCGCAGCCGGCCCTTTCTCGCCAGCGGTGGCACCGGCACTTCCCGCAATACTGGCCGCCGCCTTCTCCGCTTCCGCCTTGCGTCCGGCGACGAGGCGCTCGCGGTCACGATCGCGATCGGCGATCGGCAGCGCTTCGCCGCTCGCCACGAAGGTGATCGCGGCACCGTAAGTACGGCTCGTGCCGCGGAACTCGGTCGCTCCGAAACCGAATCCGCCGTCCTCTGCCGGCTGCCAGTACTGCGCGACAGGAGCTACGGGAAAGAGCCGGAGCTTCTCGACGAGGCCCTTCGCGCCGAGCCCGCGCAGCGGCGAGATGTCGTCGATCACCCAGAGCGCCCGGCCGTGCGTGGCGATGATCAGGTCCGATTCGCGCGGCTGGATCGCCAGGTCCATCACCGAGACGGTCGGAAACCCGTTCGACCATCGTGTCCACCCCTTCCCACCGTCGAGCGAGACCCAGAGGCCGAACTCGGTGCCGAGAAAGAGGAGGTCCGGGTCGACCGGGTCCTGGACGATGGCGAGCGCATAGCCGCGCAGCGCCGGCGTGGAGAGACTGCGCCAGCTCCGCCCGTAGTCCTCGGTGCGATAGACGTAGGGCGTGAGGTCGGAGCGCCGGTGATTGTCGAAGACGGCGAAAGCGGTCCCCGCCGCGTGCGTCGATGCCTCGATCGCCGGCACCCAGGTATTGGCCGGAAGGCCGGGAACGTTGCCTTCGACGCTGGTCCAGTTGGCGCCGCCGTCACGCGTCAGCTGCAGCCTTCCGTCGTCGGTGCCGACCCAGATGACACCGCGCTCTTTCTTCGACGGCTCGATAGTGACGATCGTCGTGTGGTTCTCGGCGTTCGAGGCGTCGCGGGTGAGGCCACCGCTCTCGGCGGCCTTCTGCCACTCCGGGTTGTTGGTCGTGAGGTCGGGAGAGACGATCGTCCAGACCTCACCGCGATCGGTCGATTTGTGCAGGAACTGGCTGCCGAGATAGACCGTCTTCGGGTCGAACGGGTCGAGCGCCAGCCCCGCGTTCCAGTTGAAGCGCAGCATCGCTCCCGCGGGCGCCGCCGGCTTGATCTCCTTGAACTCGCCGGTGCGCCAGTTCCAGCGCGAAAGATTGCCACCCTGCCAGAGCGCATAGCCCTGCAGGGAGTCGGTCGGATCCGGCAGGGTTTCGAAGCCGTCGCCGCTGCCCACCGACTTCCAGAAATGATTGCGGATGCCGCCACCCTGATGGACCGAGGACGGGCCCCGCCAGGAGCCGTTGTCCTGCAGCCCGCCATAGACGTTGTAGGGCCGGTCCATGTCGTAGGCGACATGGTAGAACTGCGCCAGCGGCAGATTCGAGACGAAGCGGTTGGTCTTGCCGCCATCGTGGCTCACGGCGACTCCGCCGTCGTTGCCGGAGATCATGTGCCGCGGGTTCGCAGGATCGATCCAGAGCGCGTGATGGTCGCCGTGGATTTCGTCCCAGCGGATCAGGGTGCTGAAGCTCCGGCCGCCGTCGGTCGATAGACGCACCGTGAAGTCGACGCTGAAAACCCGGTTCGGGTCC
The DNA here is from genome assembly GCA_039929145.1 of Thermoanaerobaculia bacterium. Lineage (GTDB taxonomy): Bacteria > Acidobacteriota > Thermoanaerobaculia > Multivoradales > JAGPDF01 > JAGPDF01. Next base: position 1,873 of record JBDSRU010000292.1, on the reverse strand, counting down.
TGCGGATCGACCCGCAGTTCGCAGAAATAAAACGGCCGGGGGTTGACGTTGGGCTCCGAATTCACCGATTTGAAACTCCGGCCGCCGTCGTCCGAACGCAGCAGCGCGCTCTTCTTCGCCTCGACCATCGCGTAGACGACCTCCGGATGCGACCGTGAAAGCCCGAGGCCGATGCGCCCGAGCTCACCCTCGGGAAGGCCGTCCTCCGGCTCGAGCCGCTTCCAGCTTTCGCCGCCGTCCTGCGAGCTGTAGAGCCCGGAGCCCGGCCCGCCCGACTTGAAGTAATAGGGCCAACGGCGGAACTGCCACATCGAGGCGAACATCAGGTTGGGGCTTCCTTCCACCATGGCGATGTCCGCGCCGCCCGTTTTCTCATCGACGTAGAGCACCTTCCGCCAGCTCTTGCCGCCATCGGTCGTCTTGAAGATGCCGCGCTCGGAGTTCTCCCCCCATTCACGCCCCAGCGCCGCCACCCAGGCGACTTCGGGATTGTCGGGATGGAGCACGATGCGGTGAATGCGTTCGGTTCCCTCCAGGCCGAGGTGGCTCCAGGTCAGGCCACCGTCGGAGGAGCGGTAGATCCCATTGCCTAGCGAAGCGCTGTTGCGCACATTGCCCTCACCGGTGCCCACCCAGACGATGGCAGGGTTCCGGCGGTCGATCGCGATCGCACCGATCGCGGCGACCGGTTGATCGTCGAAGATCGGTTTCCAGGAGATGCCGCCGTCGAGAGATTTCCAGACGCCACCGGTCGCGGCGCCGACGTAGACGGTGTCGGGGTCGGACTCGACCGCGGCGATCGCCGCCACTCGGCCGCTCATCCCGGCCGGACCGATCGAGCGTGGCGCGAACCCGGCAAGCAGGTCGGCATCGACCGCGCCCGCGGTCGTGGGCGCCAACACCGTCGCTCCGGGAGCCACCGGTGAGGTGAGGATCGCCAGGAAGGCGGCAGTCACAATGGTTCGTCCGTACCGCTTCGCCTGCGCTTGCATGGTCATGTCGGCTCCCCTGTTCCGGGAATCCTAATCAAAACGGTTCATGCTCGCGCGCCGTCGCGCAGCTAGAATCGAGCCGTGCCGAAAAAAGTTCAGCAGGGTGACCTCCAACGGAGCCCTCCCCAGCATCGCAGTACCCAGCTTGGCAACACCCATCAACGAAACACCCAGCAGCGGGCGGCAATCCGCGATGCGTTCGAGTCCGCCGCTCGCCCCCTGTCTCCGGCCGAGGCGCTGGAGGTCGCGCAATCGATCGTCCCCGGCCTGGGGATCGCGACGATCTATCGCACCCTCAAGGCTCTGGTCCTGGAAGAGTGGCTCGCCGAAGTGCAGCTCCCCGGCGCGCCGAGCCGCTACGAGGTAGCCGGGAAGCATCACCATCACCACTTTCGCTGCCGCATCTGCGATCGAGTCTTCGATGTCGACGCCTGTCCGCCCGACCTGCGCGCCCTGACCCCGCGAGGTTTCCGGCTGGAGAGCCACGACATCACCCTTTTCGGCCGCTGCGCCACCTGCGCCAGGGGATAGAGGGACCGGCCGGGCCGGGCGCGAAAACTCCTGACACCGCGCTGCGTAGACGCTGCATGGACCTCGGCCATCGATTTCGCGGAGTTGCCGTCGGCGCGCTCGCGCTCCATCTCCTCGCCGCGAGCGCGGCGCAGGCGCTCCCAGCCGCACCGGCTGCGCGTGACCCGCTTGCCGCAGCCATCGCCGACTGGCAGGAAAAGATCCGCTCGACACCGTCGGCGGACGCTGAGGTGAAAGCGATTCGTGACGCCTCGGCAGGACTCCTCGGCGAGGCGGATCAGGCGCTGGCCCAGGGCCGCCGGTGGCTGGCGCTGTCACGCCTGGAGCGCGTCTGGACCGACCTCGAGGCG
>JBDSRU010000291.1:0-4904 GCA_039929145.1 Thermoanaerobaculia bacterium | reverse complement strand
TTCGCAGGGTCGATGGACTGGAGGACGTCGGCTACGAGACCGTTCTCTACGGCGCGCTGTTCGCCGACGGCTTCGCGGCCGGCAACGGCGGGTTCTGGTCGGAGTACAACCCGTGAAGGGAGACGGCCGAGCAGCGCGCGCAGCGAGGCTCAGCGAAGGCCCGTGAGCTTCCGGCTCCCGCTTCCTGACCAGCAGGGGCTGCAGGGGCAGCGGGGCGGCGCGCCTAGTTCGGCGGCGAAGCGGGAGTGGCCGGAGGTGTTTCCGGCGCCGGAGCGCGCGGCTCGACAGGCGGCGGTGAGGGTGATTTCGAGGCGCGCTTCGGCGCGAAGGCGGCGAGTGGATCGTTGGGGCTTTCGTTCGCGACTTCGCGATAGCCGACCGCCTCTGGCGGTGTGTTCTCCAGCAGATAGGCCTGGTCCTCGAGCGTCGCCAGATAGGTACGCATCTTGTCCTCGAAGCGCTTCGCATGCTCCTTGGCGCCGAGCTCGTCCTTGACCTCGGAGAACGGCCGGACGGTGCTTTCGGTGCGCTCGAGAACCTGGAGAAGGTGGAGCCCGCCCCGCGCCTCGACGGGTGAGGAGACGGCTCCGGCGACCAGACCGGCCACCGCCGCTTCGAGCGCCGGAGCGAGCTCGCCGGCCTCGACCCAGCCGAGGTCGACCGGCCCGGTGGCGTCACCGCCGCCGAGGCGAGCCACGACGTCGGCCATCGCTTCACCGCCGGCGAGCGCGGCGCGCATCGCCTCGGCGACCTCGCGGGCTTTCGCACCGGCCAACTTCTCGGCCGGAATCACGATCTCCTGCACCTTCGCCTTGGCCGGGATGCGGAACTCCTCCTGGCGCTCGCGATAGCTGCGCTGCAGCCACTCTTCGTCCACCTCGACCTTGGAGCGCACTTCGCGCTGGATGACTCCATTGACCCGGATCGAGCGCGAAGTCCGTTCGCGAAAATCGTCGAGCGTCATGCCGGCGCCCTTCAGCGCGTTGACGAACGCCGCTTCCGTCGTGAGATTCATCCGCGTGCGGGTCGAGTCCATTGCCTCGTCGAGCTCCGACCGGGAGGGCTCGATGATGAGCTGCCTGGCGCGCGACAGCAGCAGCATCTCGTCGAGAATCTCGCGCATCGTGGCTTTGCCGGCGTCCGCCTGCATGGTGCGCCGCTCCTCGTCGGGGAGATCCGTCTCCGCGATCGCGCGCACGCGCGCTTCCTTGCGCTCGCGGTAGTCGTAAAGAGTGGTGATCTCATCGTTCACCCGGAGGACGATCGAATTGACCTCTTCGGCGAGCAGCGCGGCGACGGGAAGAGCCCAAAGCACCAGGGCGGCACAGACAGTACGATTCAGGCAGTCAACGCTCTTCATGCGGCCTCGATATCGGGAGCGATCCCTGGTAGTTGAACGGCAAGTTCCGGTCATACACCGCAACAGTGTAACGGCTCTGCGCATCGGCGAACAGGGCTCGCAGCCGGGCGTCCGCGCTCGCCTCGCGCAGCCGCTTGCGGATCTCGGGCGTGACTTCGGCGAGCGCGGCAGTCTCGGCAGACCAGCGCTCCACGACCTCGAAGACATGAAACCCGTAATCCGCGGCCACCACGTCGCTCACCTTGCCCACCTCGAGGCGGAAGATGAGATCGGCGAAAGCCGGCGGCAACTCATCGCGCGCCAGAATCCCCTGATCTCCTCCCGCCGGCGAAGATCCCGCTACGCTGACTTTGGCGAGCACGGCGTCGAAAGGCAGACCGGCCACGAGCTCGCGCCGGGCACGCTCGGCCACCAGGCGATCGTCGACCAGGATCTGGCGCAGGTGAATCCGGGGGGGGCGGGAGAATTCGGCCGCGTGGGCGGCGAAGTAGGCACCGATCTCGGCGCTCGTCGGTTCCGGCACCGGATTGGCGGCGAGGAGGGGTTCGATCGCCTCGCTGGCCGGCACCTTCTCGTCGGTGAGCCCGCGCTCGCGCGCCAGCATGGAGAGCATCTCCTCGCGCACGAACTGATCGAAAAGGCGCGACAGAACCTCGCTCGCCAGCCCGCCGCCGGGCTCGCCGAGATTGCGCTCGAGATAGGCGTCGAAGGCCGCGGCCTTGAGCTCGCGATCGCCGACCCTGGCCACCAGGTCCGGCGACGGCAACGGCACCGCCTGCCGGCAGCCTGCGACAGCCATCGCCAGCAGCAGGAGCGCCGGGAGCGCGCGCAGCGAACGCGGCTTCACGCAGCAAGCTCCGCAAGGACGGCGCGCGCGGCGTCGACGACCGACAGTCCGGCGGGAAGATCCAGCGTGAGAACGCCGGTCGGGCTGAACGCCGCGCCGGCGCGGGTCGAGACGTAGCGAATCAGGCGGTCGACGTCGATCCGGGCGTCGCGCCGCAGGCGGAAGATCAACTGACCTCCGGACGCCGAGATCGCCTGCACGCGCAGAGCCTCGGCGGCGCGCTTCAGGTCGACGAGGTCGAGGAGCGCCAGCACCGCTTTCGGCGGACGTCCGAAGCGGTCGGTGAGCTCCTCGAGCAGCTCCTGACGAGGCAGCTCGGCCGTGGCGAGCTTGCGATAGATCTCCATGCGCAGGTTCTCGTCGGCGATGTAGTCCTTCGGGATCGTCATCGTGAGCGGCAGGTCGAGAGCCACGCTCGGCCCCTCCTCCACGCTGTCGCCCTTGAGCTCGCGCACCGTCTCTTCGAGCATCTTGAGGTAGGTCTCGATTCCCAGCTCGGCGATGTGCCCGCTCTGCTCGCCGCCGAGCAGATTGCCGGCGCCGCGAATCTCGAGGTCGCGACCGGCAATGCGGAATCCCGCGCCGAGCTCGGTGAACTCGCGCAGCGCCTCGAGGCGCCGCCTCGCCTCCTCGGTGAGCGGCGCATCGGGAGGAACCAGCAGGTAGCAATAGCCAAGTTCGCGGCTGCGGCCGACGCGCCCGCGCAGTTGATAGAGCTGCGCCAGGCCGAAGCGGTCGGCGCGATGGATGATCATCGTGTTCACGGTCGGGATGTCGATGCCGTTCTCGATGATCGTGGTGGCGAGCAGAACGTCGTACTCCCTCGCCGTGAAGGCGTGCATCCGGCGGTAGAGCTCGCGCTCGTCGAGCTGGCCGTGGCCGATGGTGATGCGCAGGCCCGGAATGAGATCGCGCAACACGCCCGCCATCTCCTCGATCGACTCGACCCGGTTGTAGACGTAGAACACCTGCCCGCCGCGCTCGAGCTCGTACTCGATCGCCTCCCGGACGAGCTCCGCCGAGAACGGCAGCACCGCGGTCTCGATCGCCATGCGGTCCTTGGGCGGCGTCTCGATGACCACCATGTCGCGCACTCCGGCGAGCGAGAGCTGGAGCGTCCGCGGCAGCGGCGTCGCCGACATCGCGAGGACGTGGACGTTCTTCTTGAGCTGCTTCAGACGCTCCTTCTGCGCCACTCCGAAGCGCTGCTCCTCGTCGACGATGACCAGGCCGAGGCGGTCGAATTCGATGTCCTTCGACAGCAGCCGATGCGTGCCGAGCGTGATGTCGACCTTGCCGGCCGCAATGCGCGTCTTCAGGTCTTTCAGATCCTTGCCGACGCGCAGCCTGGACAGCCGCTCGACGGTCACCGGGAAGCCTTCGAAGCGGCGGGTGAAGACTTCGAGGTGCTGATCGGCGAGGATGGTCGTCGGCGCGAGGACCGCGACCTGATAGCCGGCGTCGACCGCGCGGAAAGCGGCGCGCATCGCGACCTCGGTCTTGCCGAAGCCGACGTCGCCGCAGAGCAGCCGGTCCATCGGCTTCGACTGCCCCAGATCCTCGAGCACCACGGTGATCGCGTCGGCCTGATCGGGAGTCTCTTCGAACGGAAAAGCCGCCGCGAACTGACGCTCGAGGTCGGTCGAGCCGGCGAGGATCGGCGCCCGTGCGAGCTGGCGCTCCGCGTAGAGCTTGAGCAACTCCTCCGCCATGTCGCGCATGGCCTTCTTGACCCTGGTCTTCGTGCGCTCCCACGACGTGCCGCCCAGCTTGTCGAGCTGCGGCTTCGCCGTGCCGCTGTACTTCTGGACGAGATCGAGGCGCTCCACCGGGACGAACAACTTGTCTTCGCCGGCGTAGCGCAGTTCCATGAACTCCTGCATCGCGTCGCCGACGCCGATCTGCTTGAGCCCGACAAACCTCCCGATGCCGTGATCGACGTGGACGACGAGGTCTTCGACCTTGAGATCGCGCAGATCGGACAGGAAGGTTTTCGCGATCGACCGGTGGCGATCGCCGCGCCGCTCGACTTTGTTGCGCTCTTCGTCGAAGACATCCGGTTCGGCGATGACCTGCAGCTCTGCGCCGGAGAGCCGGAAGCCTTTCGACAACTGTCCCACGGCAATGAGAATCGGCAGGTTCAAGAGCTCATCACCAATCAGCAGTCGATCGATCAACACGCCGCGAAGGTCGTACTCGGCGAGTAACTCGACCGTTCGCTAAGCTCTGCCCTCGGAGGCCGCGACGAACAGCACCGTGTCGCCCCGCTCGCGCATCCGCTTGACCTCGGCAACCCATTCCTGGATGCGTCCGCGGAACTCCACGGCCGGCTGGCAAGCGATGTGCGTGGCACTATCGCGCGGCTGAAGCCGCGCCCTACGACCGTCGGTGTGCGTGCCGTCGGTGTGCGTGCCGTCGGTGTGCGTGCCGTCGGTGTGCGGAGCGTCGTTGGGCGCGGTGTTGTAGGGCGCAGCACCGTAGGGCGTGGTGTTGTAGGGCGCAGCTTCAGCTGCGCTATCAATCGCGAGCTGATCGAGGCGCGTGGCGTTGCGCAGCCGCTCGGCGATCTCTTCCCAGGGCATAAGTAACGCGTCGGGGGCGGGCGCAGTTGGGTTCTCTTCCCTGGTCTCCTCGTAGCTCGACTGAACCTGGTCGAGCAGCTTCGCCGCATAAGACGCAGCGTCCTCCTCCTCGCGC
>JBDSRU010000290.1:0-7931 GCA_039929145.1 Thermoanaerobaculia bacterium | reverse complement strand
CGTCGAGCCAGGTCGCGACCAGCCGGCCGTCAAACAGACCACGGCGATAGGCCAGCGATCCCTCCACGCCGCGGGCACGCGCCCGCCCGACGTTCTGCGGCACGAACGTCGCAAAGTCGAACTCAATCAGGTTGTCGAGGTCGTTCTGGAAAAGCGCGACCGTCGTCTGCCAGGCGCCGCTTCCCCCATCGACCGCGACCTCGTAGCTCTCTGAACCTTCGGGCTGCAGCTCGGGGTTGGAGAAACCGGGATAGTAGAGATCGGCGAGCGAGGGCGCGCGGAAGGCCTCTCCAAAGTAGGCGCGCAGGCGCCACGCCTCGGAGATCGCCCAGGCGACGCCTGCCTTGGCGCTGGTCTCGGCGCCGAATACGTCGTTGTCGTCGCGGCGCAGTCCAGCGTCGATGCGCAGCGGCCCGCGATTCCACGCGACCTGTCCGAACGCCGCCCAGGTGCGCTGCTGCTCGTCGGCGATGCCGGAGCTGAAGGCGTCCCGAGTGCGCACCTCCTGGCTGTCCCAGTCGCCGCCAACCGTCGCCTCGAAGTCGTCGCCGAAGCTCCGATGGACGACGAGGCGTGCTTGATCGCGCCCGGCTTCGGCACGGCTCTCGGAGAAGGGATCGGCGGGATCGGTGACCTCGAGATCGGTCGCGGTCGTCGCCGCCTGGGCGTCGACGTGCCAGGTCTCGGCCGTCCAGGCGAACGGCAGCGCCAGCGAGGTGGAGGTGAACGCCTGCTCGCGCCGCGGCGTCGGCTGGGCGGCGTAGTCGAACGGAATGCCGAGGTCGCTCGAGCTCCAGCGCACGAGCGCGCCGAGTGTTGCCGAGCCACTGAGCGTGCCGTCGAGCGAAAGACTGGCCTCTTCGCCGTCGTAGAAGTCGTTGTCGACCTCGCCGTCGCCGCGCCGCGAGTGGCCGGCGAGATCGATCGCCAGCGGGCCGATACGGCTGCCACCGGCGACTCCGCCACGCAGATAGTCGTTCGAACCGGCTTCGGCCGAGGCCGTTCCCAGATGGGATCTGTCACCGCCGCCGCGGCGCGTGACCAACTGGACGACACCGCCCAGGGCGCTCGAGCCATAGAGCGCCGAGAACGGCCCGCGCACCACTTCGAGGCGCTCGACGCCGTCGGTCGAAAGGTTCGACCAGTCGAAGCCTCCGAGGTAGGGATCGTTGAGCTCGATGCCGTTCCACAGCACGAGGGTGTGATTCGAGTTCGTGCCGCGAGAGAACAGCGAAGTCACCTTGCCGGCCGAACCGGCCTGCGCGAGCTCGAGGCCGGGGATCGTGCGCAGGAGGTCGTCCGCTTCGATCGCCTTGCGATCGGCGATCTCCTCGCCCGTCACTACGTCGACGGTGGCCGGAACCTCGGCCCGCTTCTCGGGCCGGGCGGTGGCGGTGATGGTGATCGAGTCCGCAAACGGCGCGGCGGTCTGGGCTGAAGCTGCGGTCACTCCCCCGAGGAGCGCAGCGAAAACTACGAGGGAAGGGCGCATGGCCGATCTCCTTTCGCGAAAATCGATGCTTCGTCGAAAGGGAACGGAGAGACGAGCGGAGGGCGTGCGGCGATGCCGGCCGGGATCGCTCCCCACACCCCGGGGGACGAATACATCGGACGAGCGGCAGGTCTCCTGGCTCCCGGATCTACCTACTCCCGGACCTTCCCACGCACCCGACCGGACTTCGATCTATGGCGCGCAGTGGTGTCTCCGGTTTCGTACCCGGTTACAGTGGCGGGGGCCGCGCCGGCTTGAAACCGGCTTCCCTCTTGCGAGCCCCGCGATTTCTCACGGGGCGACCGCTACGTCGTGGTTGTCAAGAGAAGCTCCGCACCGCGCGGAGCCCTGAAAAAAACAGATTTCTTGCGCGGCCGGCGAACGGCCGCGCGGAGCGCCTCAGGGCGCCGGCGACGGCTGCACGCCTGACGGTTGCACCTGCGGCACGGCGTTGATGCCGGTCATCCAGACCGGCAGACCGCTGGTCGAACCGGGCTCGATGAACTGCTGCTGATTGTAGATCGCCTGCGCCTGCTGGCCCGAGGCGTCAGCGGCGGCCTGTGCGGCGATCGCGGCCTTGCCCTCATCGGAACCCGGATCGAGCGCGTCGTTCGGCGCCCAGCCGAGGGCGATCGTCGAGGCGTTCAGCTGATGCCCGAAGCCGCGGCTTTCGCTGTCGACCGTGACGCTGTCGATCTCCCCTACCGCGAGCGCGACACGATTGCCGTACTCGGTCATCAGGACCACCTTGTTGGCGTCCCAGCTCGCGACTTCCGGCTGGTAACGGGTGTCGAAGGTCGTGCCGTTCTTGAGCGCTACGGTGTAGACCGTCGCCGACACCGGCACTGCGGCGAAGACTCCCGCCAGCAGCAGAACGGTACAGGCGACGACGCAGGTGCGAGCTCGATCGGTGATCCTCATGGCTCTGCCTCCTCGGATACTTAACCGGATTCTACCACTCAATGCCCTCGGGACTGTGCAATACGGCACGAAGGCGGCGCCGTGCCGGAGGAGAGGGGATCCGATGGTGCGCCCGACAGGAGTCGAACCTGTGACCTTGAGCTCCGGAGGCTCACGCTCTATCCAGCTGAGCTACGGGCGCGCGTGTTGCCAAGAGAAAATGGGGTGAACGACGGGACTCGAACCCGCAACAGCCGGAACCACAATCCGGGGCTCTACCATTGAGCTACGCTCACCATACAAGCTGTCAAAGGCCTGCTGCTACCGCTTCCTTCCCTGCGGACGCACGTGAAGTGGTCTGCCTGGAGGGATTCGAACCCCCGACCGGCGGCTTAGAAGGCCGCTGCTCTATCCAACTGAGCTACAGGCAGCTAGACGCTGCGGGCTCCTGTCGTCGGCTGCTTCTGGATGTCCGTCCAAGAGCTGGTCGGGGCGCCCAGATTTGAACTGGGGACCCCCTGCGCCCAAGGCAGGTGCGCTACCAGGCTGCGCTACGCCCCGTCCAACCTGGAAGTCTACGGCCCGCTTCCCGCGGGTGTCAACGCTCCGCCTGCCATCGCTTACAGCCGACCGGCGCCAGGCGGGAGAGGGCCTCAGCCGGCGATGTCTTCGCCGCCATCGACGTTCAGGACCGAGCCGGTGAGCCAATAGGTTCCGGTGGCCGCGAGCGCCACCATGCACCGGGCGACGTCCTGGGTGGTGGTGAGGCGGCCGGCGGGATTGCGCGCCGTGGCGCTCTCGACGATCTGGACGTTCCCCGGAATCTTGCGCAGCGCCGGAGTGTCGGTCACTCCGGCCTTGATGGCGTTGACCGAGATACCTTTCGGCGACAGCTCGACCGCGAGCTGGCGGACGTGCGACTCGAGCGCCGACTTCGCCGCCGAGACCGCGCCGTAGGCCTTCCAGACGATGTGGTCGCCCGAGGAGGTCATGGCGAAGACGCGACCGCCCTCGCCCAGCGCGCCGGAGCGCACCAGGTCCTGCGTCCAGTAAACCAGCGAGTTCGCCATCACGTCGAGCGTCATCTCCATCTGCGCCGGTGTGATCGCCTCCTTCTCGTCGTCTGCGATGAACGGCTTGAGCGTGCCGAAGGCCAGCGAGTGCATGAGGACCTGGACCGGCCGGCCGACGGCGAGACGGACGATCTCCGCCACCGTCTCGCGCCGCTTGTCGTGGTCAGCGGCGTTGAAATTGAAGAACCGCACCTCGCGCCCGAGCGCCCGGATGGCGGCGACGATCTCTTCGACGTGCGGCATCGCCTGACGGCGGTCGAAGTGCACGCCGAAAATGTCGTAGCCGGCAGCGGCGAACTCGAGCGCGGCGGCCTCGCCGAAACCGCTCGAAGCTCCGAGGATCAGGGCCCAACGGGATTCACTGGCTGACAAGAGACTCCTCCGATCGCAAAGCAGAACGCAACGGCCGGATTCTAGACGAACTCGCCGGCGCGGCTCGTCAGGCGAAGAAGACCGGGGGCTTGGCCGCGCCGGGGGTCTCCGCGGAGTCGGCGAGCTCGACGACGTCGCCTGCGGCGGTGCGCAGACGCCCCTGGCCGGTGTCGAGCAGGCAGAGATTCCGCCCGAGATGCTTGGCGGTGTAGAGCGCCTGGTCGGCGAGGTGCAGCAGGTCATCGGCGCTCTTCACCGCGAGCTCCGGCGCGGCCGCGACGCCAACGCTCATGGTCAACACGATGCGCTCGCCCGAAGCGGCCTTGAGCGTCAGCGCCTCGACCCGCTTGCGCAGGCGCTCGGCGATCTCGAGCGCGGTTTCGCCGGTGGTCTCCTCGAACAGCAACACGAATTCTTCGCCGCCGTAGCGGGCGCACAGATCATCGCCGCGCGCCGGCGCGAGCAACACCTGAGCGACCGTCTTCAGCGCCAGGTCGCCGGTGGGATGCCCGTGGGTGTCGTTGATCCGTTTGAAGTGGTCGAGATCGCAGAGCACGATGGCGATCGAGGTCCCCTCCTCGCGGCTCCTCACGAAGGCCTCCTCGAGCCGCTGTTCGAGCACCCTGCGCGAAGCGGCGCCGGTCAGGCGGTCGACCTTGGCGGCGCGTTCGACGAGCGCCCCGCGCAGCGAGGCGGCCATCTGCGGCAGCAGCCCGTTGAAGAGCTCGAGCTCGCGCGGCTCGATGCGCCGCGGATCGAACCAGAGTCGCACCCAGCCGATCGGCCGGGGCTCGCCGAGGGCGCGTTCGACGATCCTCCACGTCCCGCGGCGGTGGATGCCCGGGAGCGACGGCGGCACCGGCGGCGGCGCCGGTTCGCCCGGAGCGAGGGCGCCCCCGGCCTCGGCCCACCAGCTTGCGCGCCCCTGATCGGGAACCTCGAGCTCGAGCTGGAACCACGAGAACGGCAGGAGCGATGCGCATTCCGAGCGCACCTGCTCGGCGACGCCCAGAATTCCGGAGCCGCCCGCAGCGAGTGCCACGCCCGCCCGCCGCAGCCGGTGGGCTTCGTCGAGCCGGCGGACGTGGCCGGCGGCGGCGAGGCCGTTGCGCGCCGCCTCGGCGGTGAGCAGTGCGAGAGCCCCCAGTACCACCCAGGCGATCCCCCACGAGGCGCGTTCGGCCAACACGACGACGAGCGCGCCGAGCGCCAGGCCCGCGAGGTCGAAGAGCAGCGCGAGCTGCGAGCGCAACAGCTCGAGCACCGACTCGCGTCGCACAGAACGCCGAATGAGCAACTCGTAGGCGAGCGGAATCGCCAACCAGGCGAGACCGGAGAGAAGCGCGGCAAGCGCCTTCCTGTCGGGCAGCGCAAGGCAGATCGCGCCCGCGGCGAGCACCGAGAGAAGGGCGATCGCCACCCAGCCGGCGAGGCGCGACAGGCTCCGCCGCTCGGGCAGCGGCAGGTCGCGACGCGCTTCGATGAAACGCTGCAGCAGCTCCGCCCCGACCAGCGCCACCGCCACGAGACCGGCCATCGGTACGACGCCGAAGCGGGTGAAGCCCGGATAGATGACGAGCGCACCGAGGGCGAGCGAGGCTCCGCCGAACGGCCGATGCAGGGCGCCGGCGAGCGCCGCAGCCAGAAGGAGCAGGAGCAGGCCGGGCTCGGAGGCCCAGCCGGCTGGAGCCCAGTCGGGGTGGCCGCCAGCGATGGCGAGGAGAGCGAGCGCGAGCAGCACCGGCACGAGCCAGAGCCAGAGGTCGCGCCGCGACGGCAACGCGCGCGCTGCCGGTCGCGCCGGGCCTGCGGCCTCAGGGATGGGAGTCATCGCGGGCGGCAGAGCGCCTGGAGGCACTCGCGATAGCGCGCGCTTCGGCGGCGAGCCGCGCCGCTGCACGGCGGCGCGCCAGTGGGCGCATCGCGGCCCCGGCGAGCAGGAGCGCGAAGGTGACGAGACCCGCCGGGCGGGCGGCGGGAATCTCGACGGTGCCGACGAAGGCGCGGCACGCGGCCGGCGTCACGACCAGCGAGAAGGCCCGAACCCGGCCGACGTCGATCGGATTCCAGTCGGTGACCCGCAACGTCCAGTCGCCTTCCGCCACTTCACCGTCCATCAGCGAGAGCGCTCTCGCCGGCCGGTAGGTGCCGGTGAACGGATTGTCTCCGGTCGAAACGGTCTGAATCGACGGGCCGGCGCTCTCGTCGTCGAGCACGGTCTGACAGAAGTTGTTGCCAAAGCCGTCCGTGAAGCGGATCACCGGGGTGATGGTGCCCGACGGCGCGACGAGCTCGATGAGCAGATTGCTGACGAACGGGTGATCGAGGCCGACCGTGGTCGCTCCGATGTCGATGGTGCACGGCTCGCCGTCGAAGGAAAGATCGAGGTCGATCACTCTTCCGCCGAGCTCCCCCACCGAGATCGACGCCAGCGCCGCCGGGCCCGGGAGGCCGCGCGTCGGCGCGTCGGCAATGAACACCGGCGGTCCGTTGTAGGAGAAGCGGACAGGCACGCCGGGCGCGCCCAGGGTGAGCGTGAACGCGAAGGACTCCGGTGCGAGTCCGCCGAGATAGGTTGCCGAAAGCGTCAGCGGAACGATCGATCCGCAGGCTGCGCCGGACGAGATCGCGAACTCGAAACCGCCGACCCCCGTGGCGACGCCGTCGGCCGCAAGATCGGGCCAGGTCGCCCCCGCCACTACCACCGAGAGCGCCGTGGACGCCGACCCGAGGGTGGCCTGGATCTCGTGCGCCGAGGCACCGCCGACGTTGGTGAGATCGACGTCGAGGCGCCAGTACTCTCCGGGATCCATGCTGGCGTCACCGTTTCCCGCAAGCTCCACCGGCACCACGGCACCGAGCTCGAGGTTGGCGCGCTGCGGGACCGCGGCGGCTTCGAACATCGCCCCGAGGTCGACCAGACCTCGCCCGGTCGTCGGGTCGTCGCCGGGGGCTTCGATGTCCAGAGCCTCGGCGAGGAGCGCCGCACGCACCTCGCCGGCAGTCGCCGCCGGGCGCGCGCTCCAATAGATCGCGGCGAGCGCCGCCGCGTGCGGCGCGGCAGCGGAGGTGCCGAAGAAGCGCTCGTAACCGTCGACCGAGGTCGCCACTCCATCCGCGGCGGTGAGATCGGGCTTCAGGCGCACCACGCCGCCGGTCGAAGAGAAGTCGCCCGGCGGCGCGCCGGGCAGGAGTTCGCCCTGGGCGGAGAAGAAGATCCGCCGCGGCCCGTCGGCGCTGAACCGCTCACTCGCCTGACTGGCGTCGAAGGCGTTCGGGTAAGGTCCCGATGGCTGGCCGGCGGCAAAGCCGGCGGAGGCCGGGGCGGCGGCGATGGCCATGGCTCCGACCGCGGCGGCATGGCCGCGCAGCGCCGCCCGGGTAGCCTGGGCGAGCTCACCCCGGAAAGCGATCAGGTTCAGGAGGCGAGCCTCGCCCGCGTAACGGGCCACGACGAGCCGCTCGCCGAGCGAAGCTCCGGAGCCGAAGAAGGTGACGATCTCGAACGGGTCGTCGTCGCCGCCGACGCCATCCTGGGTGTTGTTCGAGAAGCGCACCACATCCACCAGATCGCCCGACAGGACGTAGAGGTCGTAATCGTTCGCCGCCGTTCCAAACAGATCGGTCCAGTGGAGAACCACTGCGGGCGAGCTCTTCTCCACCAGGTTCGCGACTTCGCCGCCGCCGAAATCCAGCAGCGAGGCGCCAGGCAGAGCGGGCAGCGCCGGGCCCTCGACGAAATCTCCTTGCCAGGTGCCGGAGGCGCCGTCGTCAAGATTGCCTTCGTTGCCCGCCGACGAGAGATAGAGCACGCCCTGGGCGGTCACCTCGTCGACCGCCTCCGATGGGGCGCTATCCTGGAATGGCGACTCATTGAGGTAGATGACGTCATCGACGATCACCTGACAGCCACTCGCGGCGAGGTCGAGGATGTTCTGGGCGAATTGCGCCTGGCCGCCCAGGGCCGTGGCGAAACCGAGCGCGGCGCCGGGTGCCAGATCGTGCACGATCTCGAGCATCGCCGTCCCCTCGTCACCGCTGCCCTCCTGGCCCGGCAGGATGTCGATTGCGTCCAGCTCGCCGGAGGCCTGTGA
>JBDSRU010000289.1:0-16177 GCA_039929145.1 Thermoanaerobaculia bacterium | reverse complement strand
CAGCGCCTCGCTGCCGCCGGGAGAGCCTGCCAGCAGCCGGAAGGTCGGCCGTCCGGTCGAGGGTTCGAACTCCATCGCCGCGCAGGCTGCGCCGGGAAGCTCCATGGCCGCCGCCGCGAGGCCGGTGAGATGGGTCGTGATCAGCGCCAGGCCGCCGCGCTCGACGAGAGTCTCGAGCAGCGCGACCGCGAGCGCCGTGCCCTCTTCGGGGTCGGTTCCGGAGCCCAGCTCGTCGAGCAGCGCGAGGCTATGCGGGCCGGCGGCGCGATAGGCCTCGGCGAGGCGCGCGAGCCGGCCGGAAAAGGTCGAGCGATCCGCGAGCAGGTCCTGCTCGTCGCCCACCGTCGCCACGAGGTTGGCCAGAAACGGAACCTCGCTCACCGGTGCCGCCGGAATCGGCAGGCCGGCCTGCGCCGCGAGCGCCAGGAGCCCCAGCGTCTTCAGCGCCACCGTCTTGCCGCCGGCGTTGGGACCGGTGATGACCAGCGCGCGGCGCTCCGCGGTGAGCTCGACACTCAACGGCTCGACCGCGCCCTCGTGGCCGCGGGCACCGAGCACGCGCTCGCGCCGCCGCGCGAGACGGGGATCGAGCAGCGGATGGCGCGCCCCCACGAGGCGCAGCCGACCGGCGGGAGCGAGTACCGGTAGATGGGCGTCGATCTCGCGCGCCAGGCGGTGCGACGCCTCTAGCGCATCGAGCATGCCGACGAGTCCCGCGATGGCACGCACCAGCGGGATCTCGGCAGCGAGGTCACGCAGCAGTTCGTTGAGCAGGCGGTGGCGCTCGCCCTCGAGCTCGTCGACGGCGCTCTGCAGGGTATTGTTTTCTTCGACCACCTCGAGCGGTTCGAAGTAGAGGCTCTTGCCCGTCGCCGAACGGCCGTGCACGAGTCCCGCGAGCTTGCCGCGGTTGCCGGCCTGCACCATGAGCATCAGGCGCCCGCCACGCATCGGAATCGTCTCTTCTCCGAGGAGCTCCCGATGCTCGCCGCCGATCGCTTCGAGCCGTCCGTACAGCCGCTCGCGCGCTCCCTGAACCTGCCTGCGGAGGGCGGAGAGCCTGGGGCTCGCGTCGTCGCGCACCTCACCCTTGCGATCGAGAATGCTGCCGATCTTCTTGACCAGCGGCTGCGGATCGGCGATCTCCGCGACCGACTTGGCGAGCTCCGTACAGGGCGGATCGGCGCGGGCGATTCTCACCGCGGCCTCGCCGCCGGATGCGAGCAGGCCCGCGAGGCGCACGATCTCGCCTCCGGCGAGCGGCGGATCGCCGCTCGCGAGGCGCTCGACGAGCTCCGCGAGTCCGTCTCCGAGTCCCGGCACCAGCGGCGCTTCGAGGGTGAACCGTGCGACCTCGTCGTAGCGCGCACGGCGGCGCAGAAGCTCGTCGGCGGTCGATGCCGGTGCGAGCCCTGCGAGGAGGTCGGCTCCGAGGTCGGTCCGCGCCTCGGAGGCGAAGAGCGCGAGGAGACTCTCGAACTCGAGCGCGACACGCGTCGCCGGTGCCGAGACCTCGGGCTGGGTGGCAGGGGTGGGAATGGACGAGATCTTCATCGCTTCAAAAACAGAAGCGGGGCCCGGGTTTCCCCGGCCCCGCTCGGTCGAGCGCAAACGTTAGGCATCTACTGGCGACCGGCGCCCCCCGAGGGGAGAGCCTAGAGGCCCATCCGGCGTTCTTCCTGAACCTTGCGCAGCATCTTCTTCTTGGCCTGAATGGCCTTGCGCTTGCGCTTCACGGAGGGCTTCTCGAAGTGCTGACGCTTCTTCAGCTCGGTCAACACACCGGCCTTCTCGCACTTGCGCTTGAAACGTCGCAGCGCGTTCTCGAAGCTCTCTTCTTCACGTACGTGCACGATCGGCACTGCTCGCTCACCTCACTTTGGCTGCCGACTTCACGGCCTAAGGACCGCAGGCAGAGGGACTTGTGATTTTAGACCCTGAAGCAGGGCGAGGTCAAGAACAGGACCCCGTGCCGCTTCCTAAACCCTTTCCGAAGTTCACTTTGCGGCCCATGGACGGCTTGACGCGAGGGGCATCTGTCTCGATAATGTAAGTTTTCGAGCGGTTCTGACTTTCTGAACGAAAGGTTGGAGGAATTCGGAATGTCCCTTCCTGATCAGCTGGCAGATCTCGAGCGCAAGGTCTCCGCGCGCTTCAGCGCGGCCTTGGCGGAGATCCGCCAGGAGATGCGCCGAGCGGTGGAGGTCGAAGCGCAGCGGGCTAGTTCCGCGATGCTTCAGGACCTGGATGCGATCCGGCCGCCCTCCGCCGAGAGTCTGCTCGCCAAGGACGACCTGCTCGAAATAACTCGCGAGGCAGGCGGCGAGGCGCGCCGCACGCTGGCGCGTTCGCTGCGCGAGGCGATCGTCGAGTTCGACCGCGCACGCACCCAGAACGCCGTCCTCGAAGCGCTTCTCACCGCCGCCCGGCCGTTCGGCGACCACGCCGCCCTCTGGTTGATGCGACCGGAAGAGATCGTCGGCTGGGCGAGTCGCGGTTTTGCCGGCGACTCACAGCGCGACCCGATAGCCGGTTGCACGCTCCAGCACGACACCTCACCGGTGCTGGCGCAGCTCGCGACCGGCCGCGGTTGCGTGCTGCTCGACGCGACGCAAGCCGCGCAATTGGCGAGCGCGCTCGAGATCGCCGCCCCGGCGCGCGCGCTCTTCCTGCCGCTCGTCCTGCGCGATCGAGTCGCGGCGGCGCTCTATCTCGATGCCGCGGACGCCGGGGAGTTCGAGATTGAAGCGCTGCAGCTGCTCGCACTTGCCGCGGCACAGCGACTCGAACTCCAGGCGCTGGCGACGCGCGCCTACACGCCGACGCTCTTCCTCGAAGCCGACGCCCCGGCGGGCGCCAGCGGCCTCGCGCTCTGGGATCCGGCCGCTTCGGTCAGCGCCGCCGGTCGAGAGGTGCCCGAAACAGCGCCGGAGTCATCAGCCGCGTCGTCCGCATCCGCCGGCACCGCCGTGACTGCGGCCACCTGGTCGGCGCCGGACGAGCTTCCCGCCGCGTCCGAGATCGCCTGGGAGGCCGAACCGGACGAGGTCGCCCCCGCGGCGCCCATGGAAGCGACCGCCGCCACTGGTGCCAGCGACGCCAGAGACGAGCTCGCTCAGTTGCCAGCGTTCGACGAGCCCACCGCGTACTCCGATTTCCAGGACGCTCCCGTCGCGAGCCCGGTGGAAGCCGCCGGCACCGAGATCTCGTGGCAGATGGAAGAGGCGGACGAAACCGCCCTGATGGGTTCGCCGCCGCTCGCGGTCCAGCAAGAGGCGGTAGCAGAATTCGCCGAAATCCCGCCGCTCGCCGAACCGACATGGGAAAGCCCGACGCCGACTCATGAAATTCCGCACGTTCCACCTGCCGCTGCCATCGCCGCGTCCGAGTGGCGCGAAGTCGAGGAGACGACTGCGCCGCAAGCGACGCTCTCCTCCGCCGCCACGCAGCGCTTCCCGGCGCCCAACACGACCAACGAGTTTCCACAGCCGCCGTTCGCCGCCGCTCCGGACGCCGAACCGGCCCTCCCGGCCGGCGCTGCCACGATCGCTTTCGTGCCACCCGCAGCCGCGTTCGAGCGCGATTTGGCCGAGGATGCGACGTTGCGGCTTCAGCGCTCCGACCTGCTGTCGGGAGCCCCGCCTTTCGCGGCGGCACCTCCGCCCGCGCCCCCTGCGCCTCCCGCTCTACCCGCCGCGACCGCATCGGCCCCGTTCCCGGCGACGCGCCCAGCCGGCTCCGCCCCGGGCCTTCCCGACGACGAACCCACGGTGTCGCGCGGCCCGCGCACCACCGAGGTCGCGCCGCCGGCAGACCTGCAGGGACCGGGCTGGGCCTTCTCGAGCACCCGCTCGCCGCGCGCCGGCGGCGACAACGCCCTGCACGAAGAGGCGCGCCGGCTGGCGCGGCTGCTGGTCTCCGAGATCAAGCTCTACAACGAGGACCAGGTCGAAGAGGGCCGGCATAATCGCGACATCTATCACCGCTTGAAGGACGACATCGACCGCTCGCGCCAGATCTACGAGGAGCGTGTGCACGAAAGCGTTCGCGGCACCACCGACTACTTCCAGCAGGAGCTGATCCGCAGCCTGGCGGGCGGCGACGCTCGCGCGCTGGGGATCTGAGGGCCTGTTGCCGGTGACGCTCCTCCGCCGCACAGTCCTGACGCTGGCGTTTTGCGGAGCGTTCGCCGGCATCGCCGCGCTCCTGAGCGCGCCGGCCGCGGAGGCGACCGCCATCTCGCCGGAGCCGGCGGCAGCGCTGCAGCCGTTCGCTCCCGCGCAACCGCTGGCCGCCGACTTTCTCGCGGCCGCGGAAGCGGCGCGGACCGCCGGCTATCCGGCCGCCGCACGGGCGCTTGCAGCGCGGCTCGGCGGGCGTGAGCCTGACGCCAGCCGCGCCCGTGTCGTGCTCGGCCTGATGGCCTGGGAGGGCGATCGCGCCACCGAGGCGAAGCGCCTGCTCGGTCAGGGGCCGGGACCGCTGGTCCTCGAGGATCTGCGTCTCTTCGCTCTCGCGGAAGAGAGCGCCACGCGCGGCGCGAATGCGCAAGCGCGGGCGGCGCTCGAGGAGTTGCTGCGCGCGACCCCTGAATCGCCGCTGCGGCGTGCCAGCCTGCTGAAGCTCTCCGAGCTTTCTTTTGCCAGCAACCAGATCGCTGACGCGCTCGATTTTCTCGCCAAGGGCCGCGACGAGACGCTGTCGGCGAAAGAGCGTGAAGCGTTCGACACTCTCGCCTGGACGATCGGACGCTCGACCGCCGACCAGACGGTGCAGCGCGAAGCTGCGCGGCGCCTCCTCGTGAGCTCGCCGCTCGCCGCCGCCAGGCTCGACGTCGCCGGCGTCCTGGTCACCCGGCCGCAAGGTGACTGGCGGCAGTTTCTCTCGCCGGGAGAGCTCATGGCGCGTGCCGCCGCGCTCCTGCGCGCGGAGGTGCCCGCCGGCGCTCTCACGACGCTTGACGCCGTGCCGCTGGAAGACCGGACCCTGGACTGGAGCCTGCTGCGCGCACGCGCTCTCACCGCCGCGCAGCGCGGTAGCGAGGCGTTTTCCGAGCTCGCGCTGGCGCGCCCGATGGCCGGGGTGAGCGGCGACCGGCTGGCGACGCTCGAGCTCGAGCGCGCTCACGCCGTCGCCGAGGCCGCCGCCGTCCGTCGCGGCCGGCCGCCCCTGCCGGCAGCCGAGCGCGCGAAACTCCGCGCCGACGGGCTCGCCGCGCTGCGCCGCGCGGCAGCGGTGGCGACTTCCCCCGAGCTCAAGGCGTCGGCCCTGCGCGAGCTCTACGGCGAGCTCGAGAGCGCCGGCGACGTCGACGCCACGATCGCCCTGCTGCACGAACTGGTGAAGGTCGCACCGGCCGACACCCTCGGCGCGCGTTCGCTGTGGGAGCGCGGCTGGCGGGAATTCGAAGCTGCCAACTGGAGCGGCGCGATCGGCTTCTGGAGCGAGCTGCGCGATCTCTATCCGGCGGTCTCCTATGCCCGAAGCGCGCACTACTGGTCGGGCCGTGCCTACGAGAAGCTTGGCGACCGCGAGCGCTCGCACGCCGCTTTCGTCGAGCTGACGTACGCCGACACCGCCGACTTCTACTCTCGTCAGGCCAAGCTTCGCCTGACTGGCAAACCGGCCACCACGCTCCCCGGACGCGATCCGGCGCGCGAAGAGTGGCCCGGCGACCGGCGGATCGAGCGCGCCCGCTGGCTGTCGGACCTGGCGCTCGACAAGCAGGCCGTGAGCGAGCTCGAACGCGTCGCGGAGGGCGCCGATGGCCGCGCCGTCGCCGCCCTCCGGGGCCTCATCCTCGCCCGCAAGGGCGAGCGGCGAGAGAGCCTCCGCGAGCTCCGCAAAGCCTTTCCGCAGCTCGCCACCGCCCATCAGGAGACCGTTCCACGAGCGGCGCTCGAGCTCTACTACCCGCGCCCGTTCTCGATCCAGGTGGCGCGCTTCGCGGGCGAGAAGGCCCTGCCGACCTCGCTGGTCTTCGGCATTGTCCACCAGGAGAGCGGCTTCGATCCCGAGGCCAGGAGCCACTCCGGAGCGCGCGGCCTGATGCAGCTCATGCCGGCCACCGGCAAGGAGGTCGCGCGCCGGCTCGGCATGAGCTTTTCGAACCAGCGTCTTTTCGAACCCGAATACAGTTTGCACCTCGGTACGACATACTTCCGCCAGATGCTGGGAATCTTCGACAACCGAGTGGAGCTCGCGCTGGCGGCTTACAACGGCGGTCCGGGACGGATCCAGCGTCTCTGGCGCGAACAGCAGGGCTCGGCAGAGGTGGATCGTTTCCTCGAGGGCCTGGCGCTCGTCGAATCGCGCAACTACGTGAAGCGCATCCTTGTCTTGGCAGAAAGTTACCGGAGCCTGTATTCCGATCTCAGCTGACCCGGGAAAGCCCCATCGTGGGGCTTCGTTATACTGGCTTCGTCGCCTGTTGGGCGGAGTTCTTCCCGGGTCCATAGCTCAGCGGTTAGAGCAACCGGCTCATAACCGGCAGGTCTCTGGTTCGAATCCAGGTGGACCCACTGCATAAACCATGACCGACACGATCTCGCAGCTCGTCCATCTCAGCCGCACCATGCAGTCTCTGGCATCTGCCAGCGCGCTTCTCGCGGGCGTGCCGGAGGGCATGCGCGCCCTGCACGACGAGTTCACCGCCGCCAAGGCGGAGCTCGACGCGCTCGACGCCTCCGCCACACAGGCGGCACTCGACCGGCGCCAGGCCGAGGCCGCCATCGCCGACGCCCAGGAGAAGCTCAAGCACTTTCAGCAGCAGGTATCGAAAGTGCGCAACCAGCGCGAATACGGCGCTCTCCTGACCGAAATCGACACCGTGAAGCAGCAGTCGAAGAGCCTCGAGGACGAAGCCCTCGCGGCTCTCGCGCGCGCCGACGAGATCGCCCAGGAGCTTGCCGATCGCCAAGTACTCTTCGCGGACCTCGACGGCCGGTACAAAGCCGAGCTGGTGAACTGGGAGGCCGAAAAGCCGGTGGTCGCGCAACGCGCCGCCGTCCTCAAGGCCGAAGTCGAGGCGCTCGAAGTCGGGCTGCCGCGGCCGATTCTCGGACACCTGCGCCGCATCTTCGAGCGCTACAAGGGCGACACGCTGGCGGTGGTGCGCAAGGTCGAGCGGCCGGGCGCCCAGGCGATCTGGCACTGCTCGAGCTGCAACTACCAGATCCGTCCGCAGGTGGCGGTGGAGATCCGTACCCGCGGCACGATCGTCCAGTGCGAAGGCTGCAAGCGCTTTCTGCGCGTCGAAGACAACGCCTGAGCCCGGACCGGGGCGCGCGCGGACTCCGACTTGGACCTCGCCAGCCTGGCCGCGCGATTCTCCGCGATCGAGAGCCGGATCCGCGCCGCCTGTGAGCGCGCCGGCCGCAGCCGGTCGGCGGTGCGGCTGGTCGGCGCGAGCAAGTTTCAACCGCTCACCGCGCTCGCTGCAACCTACGACCTGGGGCTGCGCTGCTTCGGTGAGAACCGCGTGCAGGAGGGAGCCGCCAAGGCAACCGAGTTGCCCGGCGATATCGAGTGGCACCTCCTCGGACCGCTGCAATCGAACAAAGTCCGCAAGGCGGTCTCGATCTTCCGCGTCGTGCACGCCGTGGACCGCCTCGCGATCGCCCTCGAGCTCGACTCCGAGGCGGCCCGTCAGGAGAGACCGCTCGCCGGATTCGTCGAGGTCAATCTGGGCGCCGAGGAGTCCAAGCACGGCTTTGCCGCCGAAGGGCTGATCGCGGCGCTCGCTCCGCTCGCCTCCCTCAGCCACCTGGAGATCCGCGGCCTGATGGCGATTCCGCCACCAGGGGCGACGGCCGAAGACTCCCGGCCGCACTTCCGGCGCCTCGCCGCGCTCCGGGACGAGCTTGCGACGCGTCCGGAGTGGCGCGCGCGCCTCTTCGCCGGCGAGCTCTCCATGGGGATGAGCGACGACTTCGAGATCGCCATCGAGGAGGGCGCCACCCACGTTCGCATCGGCAGTGCGCTGTTCGGCGATCGCGCGTAGAAGGGCACCACGGGAAACAACGCTGACGGTCGTGTTACCCTTTTCCGTTCGGTCGTCGCGAGCGCATTGCGAGCGCGGGGACCGGCGAGGAGACCTGGAAAGCATGAATTTCGCGCAAGGCTTCGGCTTCAGCCTGCTGCAGCTCGTATTCGGCGTGCTGGACCTCTACACCTGGATCCTCATCATCCGGGCGCTTCTCTCATGGGTATCACCCGATCCCCGGAATCCTCTCGTCCAGCTCCTCGTGCGCCTCACCGAGCCCGTTCAGAGGCCCTTGCGCAAGCTCGCTCCGCCGCACAAGCTGGGCGGCCTCGACCTCTCGGCCATGCTCGCGATCCTGCTCATCCAGTTCGTCAAGAACGGCATCGTCTACTCGCTCGGCGGACAGCCGCGCATGTCTTTTTGAGCAGGGCCGATTCGATCCGGAAAGGAGACAGCCATGCCGATGCAGCCACTCGACATCCAGAAGACCCGTTTCGCGCACAAGATGCGCGGCTACGATCCGGTTGAGGTCGAGAATTTTCTCGCCCTGGTCGCCGAGGACCTGACCCAGCGCCTCGGCGAGATCGAGCGCCTCGAGCGCGACAACCGCTCGCTGCGCGAACGCGTCTCCCACTCCGAGGATCGCGAGCGCCAGCTCCACGACGCCATTCTGCGCGGCAAGAAGGTCTCCGACGAGATGATCTCGACCTCGCAGCGCGAGGCCCAGATGCTGGTGCGCGAAGCGGAAATGACCGCCGAGCGGATGGTCGGGCAGGCCGCCGAGCGCGCCGCGGAGGTCGAGAGTCGCATCGGTGAGCTGCGCATGCGGCGCAAGGAGCTGCAGCTCAAGTTCAAGAGCACGCTCGAGCTCTTCGGCCAGATTCTCGATGCGGAGATGGAAGACGAGCGCACGGCCGCCACGGTGCACACTCTCGCTCGAAGGACGAAGCCCGGAGCGTGAACGCCCCCGCCGTCCGCCGGGCGACCGACCCGGAGAGCCGCGATCTGACGCTGGCGCAGATTCTCGAGGAAGGCGATCGCGCCGATCTCGCCTGGCTCGCCCGTGAAGTCGGCTGCGAGGCGGTCATCGCCTTCGTGCGTGAGCGCGGCGGACGCAAACTCTCCGCCCGCAGTCGACGTTTCTGGAGCCGTGCTCTCGGTCTCGCCGAGCCGGTGGCCCATCCCCTCGCGGAGCAGCTCTGGCCGCTCGCCTGACTCCCGCGCATCTCGAGGCGCTCGCCCCCGAGTGCCGCGCGCTCCTGCCGCAGCTCGGCGGACGCGCCTGGAGCGACGACTTCTATCTCGCCGGCTCCGCCGCGCTGGCGCTCTATCTTGGCCACCGGCAGGTCTCGGCGCTCGACCTGATGTCGCTTTCCAATCGGCTCGCGCCCCAGGAGCGTCGCGATCTGCTCGCTGATCTCCTCGCGATGGCGCCCGGAACGCGGGTCGAGACGGCGCGCGACGGCTATCTCGCTCTCACTCTCCCCGGAGCGATCGCGTTGCGCTTCTACTACTACCCCTATCCGGTGATCGAGCCGCTCGAGCCGTTCCAAGGGGACGCGGTCGCGGTCGCTTCGCCGGTCGACCTCGGCCTCATGAAGCTCGGTGCGATCATCAGTCGCGGCAGCCGGCGCGATTTCGTCGATCTCCATCTGCTCTGTCGCGTGCTGCCACTCGACGAGCTGCTGCAACGCGCGGCGGAGAAGTTCGGGCACGTCGCCGATTTTCCGCTGCAGGCGATGAAGGGGCTCGCCGACACCGCCGCCGCCGCGGGTGAACCGATGCCACCTCTCGCCTTCGAGCTGCGCTGGGAGGAAGTCGAAAGCTGGATCACGGCCGAAGTCCAGGCGGCCGGCCGGGAGCTCCTCGCCACGACATGAGCGACCTGCTGATCGAGAACCTCGCCGAGATCGCGACGCCGCTCGGCACGACACCGAGAAGCGGCGCCGCGCAGGCCGCGGTCACCCGGGTGCGCGATGGCTCCGGCGTTGAGATCCTCTGCCGCGACGGACGGCTCGCCTTCGTCGGCAGCCGCGATGAGCGCCTGCGCCTCTGGGGAGAGCTCCCCGAGGTCGCCCGGCTCGACGGCCGCCGCGGTACCGCCGTCCCCGGCTTCGTCGACGGCCATACCCATCTCCCCTGGGCCGGTTCGCGCGAAGACGAGTTCGTGCAGCGGCTGGCCGGACGCTCCTATCAGGAGATCGCCGCTGCCGGTGGCGGTATCCTCTCGACCGTTCGTGCGACCCGCGCGGCGGACGCAGCGGAGCTTCTCGACCTCGCGCTCGCCCGGCTCGGCTGGATGCTCTCCTGCGGCACGACGACCGCCGAGGCGAAAAGCGGCTATGGGCTCACCCTCGGCGACGAGTTGAAGCAGCTCGAAACCATCCGGGACGCCGCTGCCCGGCAGCCAGTGGAGCTGGTGCCGACGCTACTCGCGGCTCACGAGGTCCCGGCCGAGTACAAGAGCCGCCGCGATGCCTACCTCGACCTGGTCTGCGACGAGATCGTTCCGGCGGCTGCCGAGCGCGGGCTGGCGCGGTTCTGCGACGTCTTCTGCGAACGCGGAGTCTTTTCGGCGGCCGAGTCGCGGCGCGTGCTCGAAGCGGGTCGCCGGCACGGTCTCCTGCCGCGCCTGCACGCCGATGAGTTCGTCGATTCGGACGGCGCCCAGCTCGCCGCCGAGGTCGGAGCGCTCTCCGCCGACCACCTGATGGCGGTCTCGCCGGCCGGCATCGACGCCCTCGCCGCGAGCGGCGTGACCGCGATGCTGCTGCCGGGAACCAGCTTCTTTCTCGCCAAGCGGATTTATGCGCCGGCGCGGCGCATGATCGCCGCCGGAGTCCCGGTGGCCCTGGGGACGGACTGCAATCCGGGCTCCTCCTATACCGAATCGCTGCCGACGATCGCACAACTCGCGGTCTTCGAGCTCGGGATGTCGATCGAGGAGGCGCTGACCGCCGTGACGCTCAATCCGGCCTGCAGCCTCGGGCTCGGCGCCGAAATCGGCTCGCTCGAAGTGGGCAAGCGCGCCGACATCGTGGTGCTCGATGCCCCAAATCTCCTCCATCTTGCCTATCATTACGGTGTCAACCCGGTCCGCTCGGTCGTCAAGGCGGGCCAGGAGGTCTTTCGCGCCGGCAATCTCGCCGCTGCGTCCGGCCGGCCACCACTAGCTACCATTCATCAGGGGACCAGATCATGAGTTTTTCACTCGGTAACGCCTCCGGAATCGCCGCCCTCGCCACCCTCGCTCTTTCCATCCTGCCGCTCGCCGGCCTCGCCTTCGCGTCCGACGACAAGACGGCCGAAGCCGCGTGGACCAAGAACCCCTCGGGGCTCGAGTACCAGGAGCTCAAGGTCGGCGAAGGTCTCGAAGCCAAGCCCGGCAAGACGGTCGACGTGCACTACACCGGTTGGCTTCTCGACGGCACTCAGTTCGACACCAGCGTCGGCCGCGGGAAGCCGTTCTCCTTCCGCCTCGGTGCCGGCGAAGTGATTCGCGGCTGGGACGAAGGCGTCGCCGGCATGAAGGTGGGTGGCAAGCGAAAGCTCCGCATTCCCGCCGACCTGGGCTACGGCGCGCGCGGTGCCGGCGGGGTGATTCCCGGCAACGCCACCCTGGTCTTCGACGTCGAGCTTCTGGGCGTGCGTTGACCTTGCGATGAAGCCAGAGGCGGCGGCGACATGACGATCTCGATCTTCGGCGGCGGCTCGCGTCGACCGCCGGGGTTCCGGCCAAAACGCGCGCCGCGCCCCCAGCCGGACGCCACGGAGCGAGCGCGGGAACCTTCGCCGGAGACGCTCCGCATGATGTCGCTCAACATCGCCCATGCGCGGCTCAAGTCGCGCCATCAGAGCCTGCTCAAGGACACGACGATCCGGCGCAACCTCGAGCTCATCGCTAGCGTCCTCGAGCGCGAACGCCCGCACGTCGCGGCGCTGCAGGAAGCCGATGGTCCGTCGTTCTGGAGCGGCGGCTTCGATCATGTCGCGGCCCTCGCCGAGCTCGCCGGTTTCGCGCACACCTTTCGCGGCGAGCACAACCGCGTGCTGCCCGGAAAGCCCGTCCTCTCCTACGGCACGGCGCTGCTGTCGACGCTACCGCTCTTTGCCCAGCGCTCGCACGCCTTCACCCAGAACTGGCGGGACACCAAGGGCTTCGTCGCCGCCACCGTGGCGCCCGAAGCGCTCGACGGGGAGCCGGTGGACGTGGTGTCGATCCACCTCGACTTCCTCGCCGAAAGAGTGCGGCGAGGACAGGTCGATCAGCTCGTTGAACGTTTTCGCGGCCACGACGGGCACCTCGTCGTGATGGGCGACTTCAACTGTCCGTGGAGCGAGCGCCGGCGGAGCCTCGACATTCTGCTGCACGAGCTCAAGCTCCGGCCCTGCCGCGAGTCCGCGGCGACCTATCCCGCCTGGCGGCCGCTGGTGCGGCTCGACTGGATCCTGGTTTCGGATGGACTCGACTTCTCTTCCTACGAGACCCTGACCGACCGCGTCTCGGACCACCTCGGCGTGGTGGCGGAGATTCGCCGCCGCTCGACCGCGGTGAACCCGGGCGAACGCCAGAGCGGTCAGGTCAGGCGTTTGCCGAGCGTGTCGCTGGCGTAGAGCACGAGCGCGCAACCGACCGGAAAGAGGAGCTCGTTGACGCTGCGCGCCACGACCGTGGCGGTCGAGAGCACCGGCATCGCCTGAAACGTCAGCGCGAGGAGCGGCACTCCGAACAGGAGGCCGCAGGCAAATCCGACGCCGGCGTGCGCGACGACGCCCCCCCAGGCCTGCTTGGCGATCCAGCCGAGCGCTAGACCCAATAGCGCGTACTGCAGCCCTTTGATCCCCGCGACGAGGAGTGGCGACGGGCCGGGCGCTGCGGCCGCGACCAGGCCGAGCGCTTGCGAGGCACCCTTGTGCAGGCCGCGCGCGATCGCGAAGCCGGCCGGGGCGGCCAGGAGGCCCGCCACTCCCATCACCACTCCGCTCGATTTCGAGGCTGTCCGCGCCACGGCGAGCGCCACGCAGACGACGAACGACCAGGAGACCTTCTGCACCAGGTCGGCGGTGAACGGCCTCGCCGCGAGCGCCCCGCCCGAAAGCGCGAACGAGAGCAGGATCAGCCCTTCGATCGCGAAGCCGAGCGCCACCGCGAGCCAGGCGCCCTTGAGGATCGCCTGCGCCGGCGGGACGATCGGAGCTCCGACAGCGCTCGTCGGGGCAGGCGTTGAGGCGGGCGGAGGCAGGGGATCAGCGGTCATCGTTTGGCGGCGAACCTTATCGCACTCATCCGAACCCCCGGCAACCGGCCTCAGTGAACCTTGCGTCCGCCGGAGGGGTCGGCGGCCTCGGGAATCGGACCGAACGCCTCTTCGTAGCGCGCCAGGTTCTGCGCCAGCGCCTGAACGATCCGCTTGAGATGCCCGGGGCTGGTAATGATGCGCGCCGTAACCGCCCCCTGCGGTGGCACCAGGTTGACGAAGTCGAGGATGAACTCCTCGCGCGTGTGGGTGATGCGCAGCAGATTCGAGTAACGCCCCTTCAACTCCTCGTCGCCGATCTTGATGTTGAGGTTCTGCGCTCCGGCGTCGGCTTCACTCATGACGGCTCCTTGGAAAATCTCACGGCTCCAGCCGCGGTGGCCTCGCCGGGGCGTGACTCGGCGGCCTCAGGTCCCGGCGTGCCGGCGAAGCGCCAGCTGTGCTCGGGCAGATAGACGCCGGCGCCGCCGGTAGCGCTGGTGACGGTGAAGGCGAGAAGCTTCCGGCGGTAATCGTACGGCGCGCCGTCCTTGGCATGGAGGGCGACGTCGACCAGATACTCTCCGGCCGCCAGACGCAGGCTCGGACATTCGAGCACCACCTTCACCCGTCCCGCGAAGTGCTCGCTTTCGAAACCGTCGATGTCGGTATTGGTGCCCCAGACCTCGACGCCGCGCGGCGAGAACAGCCCGACGCCGAAGACGATGTCGGCGAGCGGCGAGGCGGCCTGCGCTTCGAGCTCGAAGGTGACCGGATCGCCGCTGGCGAAGTGGTAGCGCTCGACGCCCTGCGCGTCACGCAGATGCACCGCGACGATCTCGGCGGCGCCGGATCCCCAGCGCAGCACCTCGCCGGTTTCCCCGTTCTCCCCGGTCTCCGGCGCCGCGGTGGCCGCCGGCGGCGCGCCCTCCTCCTCGCGCTCGCGCTCCTCCTTGGCGTCGCGGTGGGCGCGGCTCTCGTCTTCGGCGACGTCCTGGCGGTAGGCGTCGACCACACGGCGCGGCTCGCCGATCAGCCGCACGTGGCCCTCGTCGAGCCACAGGACGCGCGAGCAGATCTCCTCGACGAGACCCAGGGAGTGGCTGACGAAGATCACCGTCCGACCCGACGCCAGAAACTCCTCGATGCGCCGCAGGCAGCGATGCGCGAACGCCTCGTCACCGACCGCCAGCACCTCGTCGACGAGGAGGATCTCGGGATCGGTGTGGATCGCGACCGCGAAGCCCAGCCGGACGTACATGCCGGAGGAGTAGTTCTTCACCGGCTCCTCGAGGAAGTCGGCAAGCCCGGAGAACTCGACGATGCGATCGTAGCGGGCGGCAATCTGGCGCTTCGACAGGCCGAGGACGGCGCCGTTGATGAAAATGTTCTCGCGCCCCGAGATCTCCGGATGGAAACCGGCCCCGAGCTCGATGAGCGCCGCGACGCGACCGGCGGTCTCGAGCGTGCCTGTCGTCGGCTTCAGGATGCCGGCGATCATCTTGAGCAGGGTCGATTTGCCGGACCCGTTGCCGCCGACGATGCCGAACGCTTCGCCGCGCTCGATCTCGAACGAAACGCTCTCGACGGCGGCGATGGTCTCGTCCCCGGCGAGCGCTTCGACGCCTCGCCGGCCGAGGAGGGCGCTCTTCAGGGTGCGCAGCTGGAAGCCGCGCGCCGTGCGGCGATAGCGCTTGCTGACCCGCTCGGCCCGCACCGCCCAGCTCACAGCGCCTCCACCATCGTCTCGCGCAGGCGGTCGAAGATCCAGCAGCCGATGAGCCAGGCGACCACCGCGACGGCGCCCATCTCGAGCCAGAGCTCGAGCGGCGGGAAGCGGCCGGCGAAGAGCGCCTCCTGATAGGCGAGGGTGAACGGCGTCGCCGGATTGAGTCGCACCAGCCGGCGCAGGGCCGGGATACTCACCGCCGAAAGAGGAAAGAGCACCGGGGTGAGGAAGAAGAGCAGTGTCAGCGAGCTGGTCAGCAGATCCTTGACGTCCTTGAAGTGGGCGTGGAGGGCGGCGAGCGCAAGCGCCAGGCCGGCGATGAGCGGCAGCTCGAGCAGCACGATCGCCGGCAGTGCGAAGACCCCCCAGCCGCCGACGTCGAACCCCTGGTAACGGCCGAAAGCGATGCCGGCGGCGAGGACAGGCAAGGCGAGAACCAGGTGGACGAGGTTCGCGAGCACCGGCACGATCGGCAGCAGCTCGGCCGGGAAGACCGCCCGCCGGATGAGGCCGGCGCTGGCCACCAGCGACGTCGTCCCTTCGACGAGGGCCGTCGACAACCAGATCCACGGGAAGAGGCCGCAGACCAGGAACAGGGCGTACGGCTCGGCGCCCTGGGTGCGGGGCTGGAAGACGATGCTGAAAACGAAGGTGTAGACCGCGAGCAGCAGCACCGGCTGGACGAGCGACCAGAAAAAACCGAGGATCGAGCCGCGATAGCGCGCCTTGAGCTCGCGCAGGGTGAGGGCGGCGAGCAGGCCGCGGTGCCGGAAGATCCGGCTGGCGATATCGATCGACGAGGTCAAGTAGACTCTTTTCGTGTCCGTGACCCGCAAGCTTACCGTGCGCTGCCCCGAGTGCGCGGTCGAAATGGTGGTCGATGCCGCGACCGGCACGATCCTCTCGCACCGGAAGCCGAAGGAGCCGCTCGCCGGCGGCCACGACTTCGACAAGCTCCTGGCCGGCCTCGACGCCGGCAAGGCCCGCGCCGAGGAACTCTTCGAGCGCGAGAAGGCGGCGTTGGGCGACCGCGAGCGCCTGCTCGACGAGAAGTTCAACGAAGCGCTGAAACGAGCCCAGGAAGACCCCGACAGCGGCCCCCCGAAGCGCCCGTTCGACCTCGATTAGAAGCGCCGGCTGCGCACCGATCGGGCTGCGGCCCTACAGCGGAAAGCTCAGGTTGTAAGCGAAGCGGCCGCGCTGGACGACGAGCAGCAGGCCGCCGCG
>JBDSRU010000288.1:0-7252 GCA_039929145.1 Thermoanaerobaculia bacterium | reverse complement strand
TCGATTCGGTGCTCGCGGGCGGCGAGCAGCGGCAACGCGCAGCGATCGCGCTCGCCGGACAGGCGGCACGCCTGACCGCCGGAGGCCTCACCGAGATCGTGGTCGCCGACCCGTTGCCGCGTTCGGTGCTCACCACCGCGGACCCCGAGCGGCTGCGCCAGGAGCTCGACTCGATGGCGATCGCGGCCGGTCGGGAGGCGCCCGCGAAGGCGCACTCCGCTACGTCGCCCGCTGCCGAGAAGGCAGCGACGGCCGCGCGCCTCGCGCAGCTCGACCGGCTGACGGTCGAGATGGCCTCCCGCGGTGGCGGCGGCGCGCGCGCACTCATCCTGCCGGTCGGTTCCTGGCCGCTCGCTCCGGAGAGCCTCGCGCGCCTGACCAGCACGCCGTCCACGGCGCGGGCCGAAGCCTCGGGATTCGGGCCGCTGCAGGAGACATCGCGGGCGCTGGCGGGTTACGGCTGGGTCACCGTCCCGCTCGCGCTGCGGGCGCGGCGCGACGAGACCGAGCCGTCCGCAGCTGAAAGGCGCACTCAGGTCACGATGGGTGGCGGCGGCGACCAGCGCACGACCGTGCCGATCGTCTCGATCTCCGGCAAGGAGGAGGCGGGCGACCCGACGACGACGGCCCAGGTCGCGACCCTGACGGATTTCTCGCTGATGCCGTACGCGATCCTCGCGCGTCCCACCTCGGGCGCCCTGGTCGGCGACCGCGACCGGCTGCAGTCGACGCTCGCCGATCTTCTCCATCGCCGACAGTTCACCTACCGTTCGCCGTTCCCGCAGCCCGGACGGCTGATGGCCCTCGAGGTGCGCTGGAAGGGCGGCGACGGCCGCGAGCTCGGCGCCCAGCGCTGGCTGCGCTCCTCGGCTCCGCCCGAGGTCGCGGCGGCACGCTTGCGACGTCTGCTGGCCGGCGACTCCGCTCCCCAGGTTCCGGCTACCGCCGCGATTCAATGGTCCACCGACTCGCGCCGCGTCTGCTTCCCCGGCGAAGGTGAGAAGCGCTGGGTCCGCCTCTCAGGTGCGAGCGAGAAGAACGGCGCGATCCAGATCGTGAGCGGCGAGCCGTTCCAGATCGAACGCGGCGCCGACGGACTCTGCGCTCCCGCGCCTTCCGCGGTGTCCGGAGTGGTGGGCGCCCGCACCGCCAGCCTCGCCGAGGATCTCGAGAACGAGACTTGGACCGGAGCGGTCAGCTCGAACAACTGAAGCCGCCTATTCGAGGCGGTAGTTCACGGTGAGATCCCAGATCGCGGCGATCGGCTTGCCTTCGAGCGATGCCGGCGTGAACTCAAGCCCGCGGGCGTACTCGCAGGTGGCGACGACGATGGCGACTTCGTCGGAGCCGCGCACGATTCGCGGATAGCCCGGCAAGCCCTCTCTGTCGATCAGGGCAGCCAGCACGATCGAGCCCATCCAACGCCGCAACCGGCTCTTTTCAACGTAAGTCGGTTGGCGGCCTCGCTGCAGCATCACCGCCGCCTGTCCGCCAGCCTTCTCGAGCTCTTTGCTGGTTGGCGCCACCGGCACGGGATCGCTCGACAATCGGTGGTGGGCGAGGACCTCTCCGGCGGCGCCAAACTCCCGGAGATCCCAGCGCTCCATGGTGGCGTCGATTTGTTGCGCGATGTGCCAGTCCCAGATCGCCAGCCGTTCGTTGCCGCTACCGGCCTCGGCCAGCGCGCGCAGCATGAGTGCCAACCCGAAGGCGTGGGTCGCGTTCTTGCCGGGGTTGACCTCGTTTGTCATCTCCTCAAGAACAGGTCCGATCGTTGCTCGTGCCTGTGCCGCATTTCCGGCGCGCAGCAACTGAACGGTTTCCTGGATGCGCGCGTTCCACAAGCTGAGGTCGTCCTTGGCCAAGGACGCACCCGGCAGCATCGTTCCTGAGACCAGGACAGCCGCCAGAAGGACCCTCCACCGCGCCGTCGTCATCCTCATTCCTTTACCGGTCCTTTCGCGCCCCGCAGCGCGAAGATGCTGCCACAGCCCCGCCGACCCAAACCGCTCTCTGAAATTTACGCCTTTATTACGCTATTCTCGATCGATGCCGGAGCGCAAGAAGGGCGATATTGCACGCAACCTCCACATGGGCGGTGGGAAGCC
The DNA here is from genome assembly GCA_039929145.1 of Thermoanaerobaculia bacterium. Taxonomy (GTDB): domain Bacteria; phylum Acidobacteriota; class Thermoanaerobaculia; order Multivoradales; family JAGPDF01; genus JAGPDF01. The sequence goes on along the minus strand of JBDSRU010000288.1, from coordinate 5,144 downwards.
GTATCTGTCGCCCGGAGCGCGCAAGGAGAAGCTCCTCGAACGCTCCTACGCCCGCGCCCCGGGGCGGGCGCCGCTCCCCTACGCCGAACTGCGCGTCGCCTCAGCGTTCTCGTTCCTCGACGGCGCGTCGCTCCCCGAGGATCTCGTTGCCCGCGCCGCCGAGCTCGGCCTGTCGGCGATCGCCCTGGTCGACCGCAACGGAGTCTCCGGCGCGCCCAGGTTCTACAAAGCGGCGCGCACCGCCGGCCTGCGGGCGCGGGTCGGCGCCGAGGTCGTGCTCGACGCGCTCCCGGAGAGCCGCCTCACCCTGCTCGTCGCATCGCCCGTCGGCTACAGGAACCTCTGCAAGCTGCTCACGGCGGCGGCGCGAGGAAAACCGAAGGGGGCCGCGGCGGCGACCTGGGAGGAGATCGAGCAGCACTCCGCCGGACTCCATGTCCTCACCGGCGGCGACGAAGGGCCGATCGCGGCGGCGCTGCGGAGCGGAGGAACGAATCGACTCGAGAGCGCCCGCGAAGGGCTCGAGCATCTGGCGCACCTCTTCCCCGGGCGCGTGCACGTCGAGCTCCAGCGCCACGGCCGGCGCGAGGAGGAGCGCCGCAATCAGGCGCTCTGCGACCTCGCCGCACGCCTCCGTCTGCCGCTCGTCGCCACCAACGGCGTGCGCTACGCGCGGCGCGAGGACAAGTCGCTGCACGACATTCTCACTTCGATTCGTCATCACCTGACACTCGACGCGGCGGGCTCGCGTCTCGCGGCGCACCGCGAGCGCCACCTCCTGCCGGCGGCCGAGATCGCCCGCCGCTTCGTCGACCTGCCGGCGGCGGTGACGCACGCCTTCGAGCTCGCAGGCGAGCTCGACTTCACCCTCGCCGATCTCGGCTACCGCTTTCCCGACTTCCCGCTGCCAGCAGGCGAGACGCCGTCGTCCTATCTGCGCGAGATCACCTGGAACCGCGCGCGAGCCCGCTTCCGGCCGCTCTCGGCGCGCGCCCAGGCGCAGCTCGGCAAGGAGCTCGCGATGATCGAGAAGCTCGGTCTCGAAGGCTACTTCCTGATCGTCCATGACATCGTCGAATTCTGCCGGCGCGAGGGAATTCTCTGCCAGGGCCGTGGCTCGGCGGCCAACAGCGCGGTCTGCTACGCGTTGGGCATCACCGCGATCGACCCGGTGAAGATGGAGCTCCTCTTCGAGCGCTTCCTCTCCGAGGAGCGCGGCGAATGGCCCGATATCGATCTCGACCTGCCATCGGGCGAGCCGCGCGAGAAGGTCATCCAGTATGTCTTCAAGCGTTACGGCTCGGAGAGTCGCGGCATCGCAGGAGGGGGTGGCGCGGCGATGACCGCCAACGTCATCACCTATCGCGACCGCTCGGCGGCGCGCGAAGTGGCGAAGGCCCTCGGCTTCTCGCGCGAGCAGGAGGACAGGCTCGCCAAGCAGCTCGGCCACTTCCGCTACGACCTCGAACGCGGCGACGAGAAGGTCCTCGACCGCGAGCTCGCGACCGCCGGCTTCGATCCCGAGGAGCCGAGGAACCGCCTCTTCGGGATCTACTTCCGCCGGATCCAGAACCTGCCGCGCCACCTGGGACAGCACTCCGGCGGCATGGTGATCGCCGCCGGCCGGCTCGACGAGATCGTGCCGCTCGAGCCGGCGGCGATGCCCGGCCGCACCATCGTGCAATGGGACAAGGACGACTGCGCCGATCTCGGGATCATCAAGGTCGACCTGCTCGGGCTCGGGATGCTCAACGCGCTCGAAGAGGCGATCCCGATCATCCGCGACCACGAGCGGACGAGCGTCGATCTCGCCCACCTGCCGGCCGACGACCCGCAGGTCTACGCCATGCTGCGCGCCGCCGACACCGTCGGCGTTTTTCAGGTCGAGAGCCGCGCACAGATGGCCTCGCTGCCGAGAAACGCCCCGACCCGTTTCTACGATCTCGTCATCCAGGTCGCCATCATCCGCCCGGGGCCGATCACCGGCGGCATGGTGCATCCGTTCTTCGAGCGCCGCCGGGGGCGCGAGAAGGTGACCTACTTCGACCCCTGCCTCGAGCCGATCCTGAAGCGCACTCTGGGGATTCCGCTCTTTCAGGAGCAGCTCCTCCGTATCGCGATGACCGCCGCCGGTTTCTCCGGTGGCGAAGCCGAAGAGCTGCGGCGCGCGATGGGTTTCAAGCGCTCGGTCGAGAGGATGGAGGCGATCGAGGCCAGGCTGCGCTCCGGCATGGCGGCGCGCGGTATCACCGGCGCCAACCAGGACCAGATCGTCCAGTCGATCACTTCGTTCGCGCTCTACGGCTTCCCCGAATCGCACGCCGCCTCGTTCGCGCTCATCGCCTACGCCTCGGCCTATCTCAAGTGCTACCACCCCACCGCCTTCCTGATCGCGCTCCTGAACGCCTGGCCGATGGGCTTCTACCATCCGGCCTCGCTGGTCAAGGACGCGCAGCGCCACGGCGTGCGCGTGCTGCCGGTGGACGTCAACTTCTCGGACTGGTCCTGCCGCTGGGAGGAGCCCGCCGCGCCGCCCTCCGAAGGCGATGAGCGCACCAGCGGCCCCGGGACCCGGATCGCCGCGGGCGCCTGCCGGATCGGTCTGCGTTACATCTCGGGGCTGCGGCGCGCGACCGGCGAACGCATTACCGCGGAGCGCCGTAAGGCGCCCTTCCGCGATCTCTTCGAACTGGAGCGGCGCGCCTCGCTGCGCGGCGAAGAGATGGCACGGCTTTCGGAGGCCGGGGCGCTCGCATCTCTCGGTCTCACCCGGCGGGAGGCGCTCTGGCAGGCGGCGCTCGCGGTGCGGCCGAAAGGGGAGCTGTTCGAAACGGACGAAGACGCAACCGGCGGCTCGGCCGGAGACGAGAGCTCGCCGAGCCCGTTGCCGGAGATGTCGGCCTACGAAGAGACCGTGGCCGACTTCACCGGCACCGGCCTCACTGTCGGCACCCATCCGCTCGCCTACGCGCGTCCGGAGCTCCGGCGGCGGGGAGTGGTGACGGCGGCGGAGGTGCCTTTCCTCCCGGCGGGCCAGCGCACGCGGATCGCCGGCGCGGTGATCGTCCGCCAGCGCCCCGGCACCGCCAACGGCACCCTCTTCGTCACCCTCGAGGACGAGACCGGAATGGTGCAGGCGATCGTCAAGCGGGCGCTCCTCCTCGCCCACCGTGCGACCATCGTCGGCAACCCGGGCCTGGTGATCGAGGGCGTCGTTCAGCAACGCGATGGCAGCGTCTCGCTCCAGGCCGAGAAGTTCTGGCCGCTCAGCGAGCTCGTCCGCACCCCGAGCCACGATTTCCACTGACCCCCGGACGAGCGAGGAGCGCCAGCATCTGCCAGGCGCTAGACTTCTGGCGGTGACGAAGTGAGCAGCGACGAACGCGGCTTCACGCTGATCGAGGTGCTGGTCGCGCTCGCGATCGCCGCCGTGCTGATGCTCTCGGCCGCCGGGCTCTACTGGCAGCAGAAAGAGATCGGGCAGCGTCTGGTCGCGGAGCGCTCCGCCGACGAGGCGCTCGAGAACACCTACGAGCTCCTGCGCTCGGGGGCCTGGCCGCTCGAAACCGTGATCCTCGACGATCCGACCGGCAGCGGCGTCGCTCTCGCGGTCACGGTCACCGACGGGCCGGTGCCGGCGACGCGGGCGCTCGACATCGTCGCCACCTATCGCGTGCACGAGCGCCCATTCCGGCGCTCACTCCACGCCGTCGTCCACGTGCCCGATCTGCCATGACCGAGCGCCCGCGCGAAGCCGGCTTTTCGCTCATCGAGCTGCTGGTCTCGATGCTCGTCCTGCTGATCGTGCTCATGGTGACCAACGGCCTGCTCGTCGAATCGCTGCGCATCTTCTCGAACAGCGGACGCGAGCTGCGCGAACCCGGCACCGAGCTCGCCCTCCGGCTGCTGCGCGAGGACCTCCACGCCGCGGCACCGCTCCCTGGCGGCATCGGCAGTCCGCTCTCGCCGGTGCACTTCGCACTCGACTGCCGCCGCCCGGGGCGCACGGAGTCCTGGGAGATGGACGGCTCGCGCCTCGTGCGCAGGACTTACGATCCCGACGGCGTCCTCCTCGGCACCCGCCCGATGCTCGACAAGATGGTGACCTTCGAATGGTGGACTCCGGCGCCCGGTCTGGTGCAGATCCGTCTGACTCGCCGGAGGCCCGCCGGCGCGAGCGCCTTGCGCGTCGCCACCGCCGCCTGGAAGAGCGCCGGCGACGAACTGGAGGCAGCGCAGGTGGTCGCCGGCAGCCGCCTCGAAGGGAGCCTGAGCCCATGACCCGGCGGCGCCGCGAAGAACGGGGAGCCGCGCTCCTCATGGTCCTCTTCCTGCTCGTCCTCGCGACGACCGCCGGGCTCCTGCTCTCGGTGGCGCTCTCCGTCGACCTGCGCGAACAGAAAGACGACGCGCGGCGGCTCCGGCTCGCGGTGCTCGTCGACTCGGCGCTCGAGGAGGCGCTCGCCGCGCTTTCGACGAACCCGGACGCCGGCGGCTTCACCGTCCACGATTTCGGCGGCGGGACACTGCAGAGCCGCATCGTGATCCTGCCGGACGGCCGCCGCGAGGCGACCGCGATTGCGACCTACGCCGGCCTCGAACGAAGCGTCGTCGCCGAGATCGTCTTCGACTTTGCCGGGCCGCGGATTCTCACCTGGCAGCCGGGAAGAACCCGGATCGCCCGCGGTACGTAGACAGGTCCGATGCCCACCGTTCGATCGCAGCCGTCAAGACCTTCCGGACCTCGCGCCGGGTCGGGCCTCGCCCACACCGCACTCCTCGGCTGCATCTGGATTGCCGGATTCGCCGGAGCAGCTGGAGCCAGCCCGCCCGCCGGGCCGCCGTTGCCCAACTACCTGGGGACGCTTCCCCAGGGGACCCTGACTTCGGCGATTCCCACGCTCTCCGATCCGACCCAGAGCTGGGAGCTCTACCTTCCGCAAGGTTTCAGCCCGACGCGCAAGTGGCCAGTGCTGATCCTTTTCGACCCGCGCGCCCGCGGCAAGGTGCCGGCGGCGCTCTTTCGCGACGCCGCCGACGAGTTCGGCTGGGTGCTCGCGAGCTCCAACAACACGATGAGCGACGGACCGGGAGAGCCCAACGCCCGCGCCATCAACGCGATGATCCCCGATGTCATGAAGCGC
>JBDSRU010000287.1:0-4575 GCA_039929145.1 Thermoanaerobaculia bacterium | reverse complement strand
GCCGGTGCTGCTCTTCGAGCTCGGCTGGATGCTCTCGGTGGTGGCGTTCTTCGTCTTCTCGCGCTACCGCCTGCCCGCGGTACCGGGCCTGTTGCTGCTCGCGGCGATCCCCGTGGCTCGTGCCGCTGAGGCGTTCAACCAGGGAGAACGGAGAAAGAGCGGCGCGATGTGGACCGGTATCGCGATCCTCTGGTTCGCACCGCATGTCACCGCGTATGCACCTCGCACCGAGCTGGTCGAGTTCAATCTCGGACGGTTGGCCGAAGAACGCGGCGATCGCCCATCCGCGGTGGAGCACTACGAACGCACCCTGCTGGCCGATCCCGAGAACCTGTCCGCAACGCTGAACCTCGGTAACCTCGCAGCCCGCGCCGGTGACTATTCGACGGCACGCATCCGCTTCGAACGGGCGGTGGCTCTGGCGCCCGACTCGGACGACGCGCACGGCAACCTTGGCGGCGCGCTCCTCGCGCTCGACGATCTCCCCGCCGCCGAGCGTGAGCTCACCCGCGCCCTCGAGCTCAACCCTGAGAGCCGCTTCGCTCGGCACAACCTGGAGATCCTCCGGCGAAAGTCGGCGCCCTGACGATGGCTCCGGTGGCTGCCGCCTACGGCAGTTTCGGCGGATACCAGCCCTGCTCCCAACCGCGATCGCCGTAGTAAGCGAGCTGGTCACCCAGGAGGGTGGAGAGCTGGCGCTCGAGCTCAGCTAGCTTCGCGGGCTCTTTGGCGGCCAGATTCCGGCGCTCGCCGGGATCGGTCGCGAGGTCGAAGAGAGCACGCTCGCGGCGGTCGCGGTTTTCGAGCAGCTTCCAGTCATCGAGCAGCAGCGCGTCCTCCTGGGTAATCCCCTGGATGGTGAAAAGGAGCGGGCGGCCCTTCGCGTTGTAGGCGGGCTCGAGGATGTCGCTGCGCCCCTGGAAGTTGCCGTGCGGCGGCAGACCCAGGAAGTTCGCCACTGCCGGCACGAGGTCGAGTACCGAAATTGGCTCGTGGACGACTCGCGCTGGCTCGCCCGGCAGGCGCAGGAATGCCGCGGTGCGGATCTGCTCCTCGAGCAGCATCGTGCCGTGAGTGGGGACGCCGTGCTCGTAGAACGCCTCGCCGTGATCCGACACCACGAGAAGGGCCGTCTGCTCCCAGACTCCCGCCGCTCGGAGCGCGTCGACGATCTCGCCGACGGCAGTGTCCACGGTGTGCAGGGCGTTGTAGAAACGGTTCTCCATCACCGAGAGCTTGTCTCTGGGGTAGGAGAGAAAAGTCGTCGGAAAGTCGATCGTCGACGGCTCATAGATTGGCGGGCTGTCGGGCGGAATCACGTACGGATAGTGGGTGGCCTGAAAGTTGAGATAGGCGAGAAAGGGAGCGCCATCGGTCTCGCGTAGCCAAGTCTTGAAGGCGCGGGCGGGGGTCGCCTCGAATACCTTGGATTCCGAGCCCTCGCCGCGCCGCGGTGCGTCGGGCCAGTCGGGAGCGTGGCGGAAGAGCTCGAGTCCGGGGGTACGGAGGAACGCCTGCATGTTTCCCCAGCCTTCGTTCTGGCAGGAGAAGAGCGCAGTGCGGTAGCCGAGAGGACGAAGCAGGTCCCAGATCAGCGTGCGCGGATAGGCGAGGTCGATGAAGTAGTCGTGACGCGGGAACTTCCTCGGATGAAGCGCGGCGAGGATCGAGGTCTGGGCGTAGTCGGAATGCGTAGCGGTGGCGTAGGCGCGCGCAAAGACGATCGATTCCGCGGCGAGCGCGTTGATTCTCGGTGTCGCCTCCGGCCGGGCGAGCGGACCGAAGATCCGGCTCCATGGGACCGACTCGAGCATCAGGATGACGACGTTGTCGCGGCGGACGTCCGCCGGTGACGCGTAACTTCCTATGCGTCTGCTGTGTCCGGGGTCGGGAAGGAAAGCGGTGGTACCGGCGCCAGGCGCGGTGCCGAGCGGTGCGTCTCCTGTCAGGTGGCGGGCGACCCAGCTGGTCTCGGGCGCGACGGTCCCCGCAATGTAGCGCGCATACGGGTAGCGCCAGCAGATCACGAGTAGCGCGGCGAGCGCGACGCCGACTAGTGCTGCCAGGGACCGCATGCCAGCGCCCGCGGCCGCATCCACGCGGTTGCGACGGTCTGAAATGCGCAGGGCCATGAAGAGCGCTATCGCGAGACCGATCGGGAGCAGCAGGATTGCGGCGAGCAGCCCGCGCTCCCGGGCGCTCCCTTCAGCGGCAATCTGGCGCAGGTTTCCGAAAACGAACCAGAGGTCCTCGAATCGCAAATGCGCACCGGTCATCGAGAACTTGAGCAGCGAGAGCACAAGCGCGGAGTAGAAGAGACCGAGACTGCAGGCGACGAGGACGTCGAAGCCGCGCGGCCAGCGGTGCGCCGAGAGGAGGCGGCCGATCAGGGTCGTCGCGAACGCGGTGAACGCGCCGTGCGCGAGGCCAAGGAAGAGTACGAGAAAGGCGAGAACGGCGAAGCTGCCGGGGCTGGGAGGCGGCACAGCGAGGAGGAACACGTCCACCAGGAAGATCAGCACTGCGTAGATCACACTGGCGGCGAGGAGTACTTTGAGGCGGGGGTTTTCGATGCTCGCCCCCGGTGCCGTCACCATCCATTCAGTTTACAGCCAAGGCCGGCGAAGATCAGCGACACTTCTCGATCCGCCAGGTCATGGTCGCCAAGTGCCAAATCGCTCGAACCTGGGCCGGAACTGAAACCCATTTCAGTCGAGAGCAGTATCAGGTGCGGCTCAGGCATCATGAGCCCGAGCCATGCCCGCGATTGGACCGGGGCCTTCGCGAACTGACGTGCGAAGACTCCACAAAGCCGCCGAGCCATTCGGAAGTTTGTCTATAATCGCGGCCAGCTCACGATGACTGCAGATTCCGCAAGTGGAAGTCGCAGAGACCTCGGCGCCGCAATCGGCCTGTTCCTGATTGTGGCGTCTCTTTACGCGCTCGCGTCGCCCGGAAGAATTGACACGATCGACGGTCAGTTCCGTTACGAGGCGGCAAAAAACTGGTACGAAAAGGGGATCCCGGAGATCGACGATCCGGTGCTTGTTGGGGGCACGTTTGCGGGCCTCGAGGGCAGGAGATTCACGGCCTACAATGCGCCAGGCTGCCTTTTCGGAATTCCTTTCATTGCTCTTGCGGACCTGGCAGTTCCCCGCAACGAAGAGGTTCGACGCTTCGCATTTGGTTTCGTGTCGCCAGCGCTCGGCGCGGCGCTCGCCGCCCTGACGTTTCTCTTTTTCCGCAGGCTGGGAATAGGGAGGCGATCGGCGATCGGATGGTCGCTCGCTGCGTCCACATGCACCCTTCTTTGGCCGGTGGCGTCGTCTGCCTTCGACCAGGTTCAGCATGCGTTTTTCCTTACTCTTGCTGCCTTCCTTGCATTCGTCGCAGCGGAGAGGAAAAGCTTGGTAGTTGCCCTCGCTGGGGGGCTCTCGATCGGTGTCGCGATCATGTATCAGGAGACCTACTCCATTCTGGCCCCTCTGCTCGGGATCGTTTGCTTCGCGAAGGGCGAGGGTTGGAAACGTGGTTTTGGGCGCTACGTGGCATTCGGCTTCGGTGCGGCCACGGGGCTGGCACTCTGGGCCTGGTACAACTACTTCCGAACTGGCCAACTGATGGTCGAGAACCGGTTCGGCTTCGGAACCCTGCACCCTCCCCTATGGGGAAATCCGCTCGATGGCGCGCTCAGCCTGCTCGTCAGCCCGGGCCGAGGTGTGCTCTTCTTCTCGCCGCTGATCGTTCTTGCGATCGCAGGTATCCGCCCGCTCCATCGGCGGGCTCCTTTTCTGGCGTGGGCGATCTGCGCCGCCGCGGTCGTGCATTTCTCTCTGATTTCGTCGTTCAGCTTCTTCAGCGCCGAATGGTGTTGGGGGCCTCGCTACCTCGTGGTTGTGCTTGCGTTGCTGCATGTGGGGCTGCCCTTCGCCCCGCCGCTCCGCCGGCGCCTGCTCGCCGTGTTCCTCACAATCGGATGTGCCGTTCAGTTGCTGGGGCTCTCGCTGGAGATGTCGAGGTACCACTACGAACATCGGCATTTGAAGTACTTCTGGGCGAATCGACCCTTTCTGTACTTTCGCGAGTCTCAGCTGGCAGCGAGGCCGCTCGAGATTCTGAATACTCTCTTCGCCGAGCGCCCGGAGCCCAAGTTTTTTCGCCCTGGGCCCCATCCGGATCAGATGACTTGGGCGATACAGGGCGTGGGCGACCGGTCGCGGCCGGAAACGTGGGTTCCGTACTTCAAAGTCTTCTACCTTCCACGACCGTGGCCGATCTGGATGGCGTCCCTTCCGAAGAATTTTCGATTCATCGCTGTCGGGAAGGTGGCGGGCCTGCTGGTAGCTGCTGGAGCCGTGGGTGCCTTCCTGATCTTGACGATGACTCGCAAGCGGGCCGTTCAGGGACCAGATCTCCTTCCGGCGCAAAGAGTGGATGGAACTGCAGGGGGGCAAGACGATGAGTGACCGTGCGACTCGAGGACACGGCCTGCTCGAACCGATACTCGCCCGCCTTCGGGCGAGGCGGGCCGACGCTCTGATTCCGCATAGCCTTCGGGCAGGCCGGGTTCTTGAC
>JBDSRU010000286.1:0-3129 GCA_039929145.1 Thermoanaerobaculia bacterium | reverse complement strand
GCCAGATGGGCGACAAGGCGAATGCGCGCCAGACCGCCGTCGCCGCCGGTGTGCCGGTCCTCCCGGGAAGCCAGGAGCCACTCGAGTCCGCCGAGGACGCGCGCGACCTCGCCGGCCGAATCGGCTCTCCGGTGATTCTCAAGGCCTCGGCCGGCGGCGGTGGCCGCGGCATGCGGATCGTGCGCACGTCGGAGGAGATCGAGGGCCAGTTTGCGACCGCCTCCAACGAGGCGCTGGGGGCCTTTGGCGACGGCTCGATCTACCTCGAGAAGTATCTCGAAGAGCCCCGGCACATCGAATTCCAGGTCTTCGGCGATTCTCACGGCAACGTCATCCACCTCGGCGAGCGCGAGTGCTCGATCCAACGCCGCCACCAGAAACTCATCGAAGAGGCGCCTTCGACTGCGCTCACCGCCGACCTCCGGGCGCGCATGGGAGAGGCATCGGTGAAACTGGCGCGCGCCGTGGGCTACCAGGGCGCTGGAACGATCGAATACCTTCTCGACCTCGACGGCAGCTTCTACTTCATGGAGATGAACACGCGTATCCAGGTGGAGCATCCGGTCACGGAAATGGTGACCGGGGTCGACCTGGTGAAGCTCCAGATCCGCGTCGCGGCCGGCGAGCGCCTGACCATTCCCAGCGGACTTCGACCCCGCGGCCACGCGATCGAGTGCCGCGTCAACGCCGAGGACCCGGTCACCTTCGTGCCTTCTCCCGGACGGCTCACGACCTTTCATCTTCCCGGCGGACCGGGCGTCCGCGTCGACACGCACGGTTACGAGGACTACTTCGTTCCGCCGAACTACGACTCGCTGGTCGCCAAGCTGATCGTGCATGCCGGGTCGCGCGACGAGGCGCTGGCGCGGATGAAACGCGCGCTCGATTTCTTCGTCGTCGAAGGGATCAAGACCTCCATTCCGCTGCATCGCGAGATCCTGGAGGACGAGGCGTTCCGCGCCGGCCGATTCTCCACCCGGTTCATGGAGCAGTTCGCCGAGCGGCGAAGGCTCAAGGCGGCGGCGGTTCCATGACCCAGGTCGCCGCACTTCGGCCGGGCAGAATCTATGCGATCGCCGATGCCGAAGCGCTGGCGCCGCGAGGCCTCGCCGAAAGCGCCTGCATCATGGCCGAGGCCGGCATCGAGACGATTCAATTGCGCGCCAAACTGCTGGAAGATTCCGTGTTCTTCGCCGAGGCGGAGCGCTGCCTGCGGATGCTCGAGGACTGGCCGGGAACGCTGTGGATCGACGACCGTGTCGACCTGGCGCTGCTGCTGCCGTTCGCCGGCGTGCATCTCGGAAAAGCGGATCTGCCGCCTGCCGTGGCCCGCCGTCTGCTCCCTTCCTCGGTCCGGATCGCGGTCTCGACGCATGACGAGGACCAACTGGCGGAGGCCGACCAGCTTGATGCGGCCGCCTGGATCGCCCTCGGGCCGATTTTCGCGACCCGCAGCAAGCGCGATCCCGACCCGGTCGTCGGACTCGACCGCTTGCGCGCCCTCCGCGGCCGGACCTCGAAACCCCTCATCGCCATCGGTGGCGTGCAGTGCGCCGACGTGGCCGCCGTGCTCGCGGCCGGCGCGGATTCAGTGGCGGTGATCTCGGCAGTCTGCGCTGGCGACATCGCGCGCAACTGTCGTGAGCTTCTCGCCGCGGCGGCATGAGGATCTTTCTGACCGGATTCATGGGCGCCGGCAAGACTTCCGTGGGCAAGCGGCTCGCGGCTCGGCTCGGCTGGCCTTTCGTCGACCTCGACGACGAGATCGAGAAGCTGGCGGGAGTCTCGGTGCGCGAGATTTTCGACCTTGCCGGCGAGGGTCGATTTCGTGAGATCGAGAGCCGGGCGCTCGGCGAAACGCTGCGCCAGGACCCGGTCGTCGTGGCGACTGGCGGCGGAACGCTGACCTTTCCGCGCAATCTCGCCGCCGCGAGCGCCGCCGGTCTCGTCGTCTGGTTGAATCCGGAGTTCGCGACTCTCACCCGCAGAGTGGGCGGACGCGGCAAGAAGGATCGCCCCCTTTTCCGGGACGAGTCGACGGTGCTGGCGCTCTATCGCGAGCGCCTGCCCGCTTACGCGCTGGCCGATCTCAAGGTCGATGTCGCGGCGAACGAGAGCGCCGAAGAGGTCGCGGCGCGCATCGGCCTCCTCGTCGCGGAGCGCACATGCAATACCTGATTCTCTCGGACATGCACGGCAACGCCGAGGCGCTGCAGGCGGTTCTGCGCCGCGTGCGCCGGAAGCGCTTCGACGTCGTGCTGGTGCTCGGCGACCTGGTCGGATACGGCGCGGGGCCGAATCAAGTGGTGGAGGCGGTGCGCGACCTCGCCGGCACGGTCTGCCGGATTCGCGGCAATCACGACAAGGTGGTCGCGGGAATCGAGGACGGCGCCAACTTCAACCATGCGGCGCTCGCCGCGGCGCGCTGGACCGCAGACCACCTGACCGCGGCCAACCTGCGCTTCGTCCGCGATCTTCCGCGAGGTCCGCTCGTTCTGCCCGAAGGTTTCTCGATCTGCCACGGCTCGCCGCTCGACGAGGACACCTACGTTTTCTCCATGTACGAAGCGTGGGAGATCTTCGAGAACTACCCGTCGGACCTGGTCTTCTTCGGCCACACCCACGTTCCTTCGCTCTTCGTGCATCAGGGGCGCGACATTCGCGTCGCTCTCCTGCGCGGCGAAACCGGCTCGATTGCGATCGAGCCGGGCTGCCGTTACCTGATCAACCCGGGGTCCATCGGTCAGCCGAGGGATCGCGATCCGCGCGCCTCCTACATGACCTACGACTCCGACAAGAAGGTCGTGCGATGGCACCGCGTGGCGTACCCCGTCGACCGAGCCCAGCAGCGGATTCTCAAGGCTGGACGGCCGAAGCTCTTGGCCGATCGGCTCGCGATCGGCAGCTGAGACGGCGCGTCGCAGGCGAACGGGGCGGGTGCCGCCTTGCAACCTGGGGCTGGCGCTGCGTAGCATGATCCGCTCATGATTCCCGCCCGCCGTGCCATCGGAATTCCTCTCCTCGCCCTGCTGCCGGCGCTCGCCTGTTCGCAGGCTCCGGCCGTGAAGCCTCCGCCGACGGTCGCGCAGGAGCGCTCGACGCGCGCCGCCGATCTGCGCGACACGCAGG
>JBDSRU010000285.1:0-3061 GCA_039929145.1 Thermoanaerobaculia bacterium | reverse complement strand
CAACGGCTCGGTGACCGGTGACGGTGTCCTCTATTTTCGCCTCCCGGAGGTGGGCGACCGCATCGCCTACGTCGCCGAGATCGCCGGCAGCCTCCAGGCCTGGAGCGTACCGTTCGCCGGCACGAGCGCTGGGGGAGTGCGCCTCGATCCACCAGCGGTGGGCGGCGAGATCCTCTTGACGGTCTTCTTCCGCCCGGACGGCGCGCACCTGCTCATCCAGTTCCTGGACAACGTCGCGATCACCGCCCGGATCTTCACGGTTCCGGCCGGCGGGCCGGCCGCCGCAGCCATCCTGCTCGCCGACGAAACCCTTGGAGGTTGCGCCCCTGTCGCCAACGACTTCACCGCCGACTCGGCCCACCTCATCTTCGCCGGGTACTGCGGTCCCGGCTTCGTGGCCACTCAACTCTGGAGCCTCCCGGCGACTGGACCCGCCGCCGCCGCGGTTTCACTCGGCGGCAGCTTCGCCACCGGCGGAACGCTCCAGGGGCTGGCCCTCTCCCCCGACAGCCAGTGGGTCGTATTCAGCGCCGACCGCCTGGTGGACGAGCGCGTCGAGCTGTTCAGTGTTCCGGTCGTCGGGCCGACGGCGGCGATCGTGCGCCTCAACCCGACGCTGGTCGCGAATGGCGACGTGAAAACCGGCTTCAAGATCTCTCCCGACTCAACGCGTGTCGCCTACATCGCCGATCAGGTTTCCGACGAGCGCTTCTTTCCCTACTCGGTGCCGATCGCCGGCCCGTCGACCTCGGCTGTCTCGCTCTACCAGGGCGTTCTCGCTGTCGGCGCCGACGCGCAGGAGCTCACCTTCACACCCGACAGCTCGCGCGTCATCTTCCGCTTCGACCTCGCTGTCAACGATCGCTTCGACCTCTACTGGGCGCCGGCGGACGGTTCCGCGGTGCAGTCGCGCATCACCAACCGCGGTTCGAACCCGGCGCCCGCCCGCTCGGTCGCCTTCCGCTGGTACGTGCACCCCGACGGCGAGCGGGTGATCTACCAGTTCGACGAGTTCGCCGCCTTCGACGAGCGCGGCATCGGCGAGCAGCGCCTCGTCGGACCGTACACCGCCGATGCACGTCTCAACGGCGTCCCGGTCACCGGCGGCAAAGTGAGCTACTTCGAGCTCTTCCCCGACGGAGCCGGCCTCGCCTATCACGCCGACGAAGCGGTGGACGAGAAGTTCGAGCTCTTCACGGTCGACCTGCGCCTCCTCGGCGACGGCTTTGAGGAGGGGGCTGCGAACGCGTGGAGCGACCTGCCCTGAAGGCGTCATGCCGTCCCGGCCGAGCCGCTTTCGCCCGGAAGACCGCTTGTCCGTTCTTCTGTTCATGGACGTCTCCTTTTCTCTTCGTCAGCAGCGGCACGGCATGGGACTTCTCCTCGTCGGAGGCCTGCTCCTCGTGCCGCCGGTCGGCGCCGCCGACGGCGACCTCGATCTCACCTTCTCCGGCGACGGCAAGGCGACGGTGCTCTCGACCTGCTGCTCGGCCTTTTCCCTGAACCCGACGGCGCCATCCTCGCGGTCGGTACCGCCTGGGACGGCAGCCGGAGGCTCCCGGCGATGGCGCGTTTTCTGCCCAACGGCGATGCCGATCCCGCCTTCGGCGACAGCGGGCTGCTCTACCTAGCGACGACGCCCTGGGCCTCGTCGCAACTGAACTTCGTCACCGCCAAGCGGGCGGCGAACGGCCGCATCGTCCTCGCCGGCCACTGCAGATACTGCCCGTCGAACGCGCTTTAGGCCCTCAACAACCTATCGAGCCGGGCCCGCGCTGCGGGCAGCCGATGTCGCCGAGCCAACCCTTTTTCCGTTCTTTCAGGGGGAGAAGGAGATCCTCCATGAGTCCGAACTCGCCGCGGTCCTCGCAGCGCCCCCGAAGTTGCCCGGCAGGCCGCCTGCTCCGCCGCGGAATCTGCCTCCTGCTGCCACTCCTTGCGCTTTCCTCATCGGCGGGCGCCGAGCATCGCGCGCGCCTCGTCTCGGAGGGCTTCCTCCTGGCGGGATACGTTTCGGGCGTCTCATCGAGCGACCCCTCGCCCGACGGTCGGTTCATCGTCTTCGTCGCCTGCGAGAGCTCCGACGAGTGCTATCTCGCCAGCGCGAGGCGTTTCGCCGCTCCCGGCGAGGTGCCCCAAGCTCTGGCAGGGCCCGTCCACGGCTTCAGCGTCCTCGGCGCGGGGATCGACTACGAAATCGCCGGCGACAGCCGGCGAGTGGTCTACATGGCCTCGAGCGATTCCGCCACGCCGGATGACCTCTGGTCGGTCGCGATCGACGGCTCGTCGGCGCCGGTGCGACTCAACTCCGCCCTGCTGACCGGCGAGGAGGTCGACGACTTCGAGATCACGCAGGACGGGCAGCAGGTCGTCTTCGAGCTCCAGCGCCCGGGCACGGACGCCATGATGCGGGTCGCGATCGACGGCGCTGGCGGCGCCACGCTGCTCGACGAGGGCGACAACTTCCGCTGGGAGCTCTTCCCGGCGGCGAGCGGCAATCCGCGGCTCTTCTACTTCGCCGACACGGACGGCAACGACCAGCTCGAGATCCTGACCGTCTACCTCTCGTCGCCGCCTCCCTTCCCGCTGTGGGCCGGGCAGCTGCGGGTGGGCACCAGCCTCTCCTCGGTCGAAATCGCTCCCGACGGCGACCGAATCGTGTTCACCGGAGACCTCGACAGTGAAGGTGTCGCTGAGCTCTATTCGATTCGCGCGGACAGCACCAACTCGCCGCAACAGCTCAGTCCGTCGCTGGTGTCCGGCGGCAACGTCGTCACCTTCAACCTGTCGAGCGACGGCCGCGCGGTCTTCCTCGCCGATGCCGAGGTGGACGAACGCTTCGATCTCTGGAGCGCGCCCATCGACGACAGCGCGGCGCCGATCAAGATTTCGGGCACGCTCATCTCCGGCGGCGACGTGCGGTCAGCGCGAGTCTCCGGCGAGTGGGCCGCCTACATCGCCGACGCCCAGGTCGACAATCGGGAGGAGCTGTGGAGCGTGCCCGCCGACGGGCATGCGGCGCCCACCCGGCGGTCGGACACCGTGCCGTCGGGGCGCGACG
>JBDSRU010000284.1:0-8130 GCA_039929145.1 Thermoanaerobaculia bacterium | reverse complement strand
GCGCCGAACTCCTCCGGGCTTTTCGAGTAGCCGCGCAGGCGCACCATGTACTCGACGCCGCTCCACTCGATGAGCCGCCCGCCGCTCTCGTCGTTCGACGCCCGGACGGCGGCGACCACCTCGCCGATCGGAATACCGTAAGAGGCCAGGCGATTCGGATCGACGACGATCTGCACCTGGCGGACGTAGCCGCCGATCGAAGCCACTTCGGCGACGCCGGGAACGCTCTGCAGCGCGTAGCGCAGCGTCCAGTCCTGGAACGAGCGCAGCTCGTCGAGAGAATGCTTCGCCGGGCCCGGGCCGCGATCGACCACGGCATACTGATAGATCCAACCGACGCCGGTGGCATCCGGACCCAGCTCGGTCTTCACTCCCTCCGGCAGGCCGCCCTGGATCTTCGACAGATACTCGAGGACGCGCGACCGCGCCCAGTAGAGATCGGTGCCGTCCTCGAAGATGACGTAGACGAACGAGTAGCCGAAGTCGGAGAAGCCGCGCACCGCCTTGACCCGTGGCGCGCCAAGGAGCGAGCTCACGATCGGGTAGGTGACCTGGTCCTCGATCAAGTCGGGCGAGCGGTCCCAGCGCGACAGCACGATGACCTGCGTGTCCGAGAGGTCGGGCAGGGCGTCCAGGCGCACGAGCTCGAGGCACTTGACTGCGATGAGGCAGAGCGCCGCCACGGCGAGTAGAACCAGGCCGCGGTTCTTCGCCGAGAAGGCGATGAGCCGGCGGATCATGGCGCTTCACCTGGAGCGGCACCTGGCGCGGCATTTGGAGCGACGACCGCCGGCATCGACGCCGCGCCGATCCTCGACTCGGCGTCGAGGAGGAAATTGGCCCGGACCGCCACCTGCTCGCCGGCGGCGACGCCTTTGACGATCTGGATCGATCCCTCGCTGCGCTCCCCGACTGTAACGTCACGTGGCTCGAAACGACCGGGCGCCGTCTCGACGAAAACGACCTTGCGCAGGCCGGAGTCGAGCACCGCCGACTCCGGCACCAGCACGGCTTCACCGAGATCGATCTCGAGCTCGACGTCGACGAACATGCCGGGGCGCAGGGTGAAACCGGGATTCGGCAGCTCGAAGCGCGCCGTCAGCGTGCGCGCCTGCGCGTCCACGGTCGGATAGATGTAGGCGATCTTGGCGCTCAAACGCTTCCCCGGATCGAACGGCAGGACAATCTCCGCCGGGCGGCCCACGACGAGCGCGCGCGCCTCGGATTCGTAGAACGCTGCCTCGATCCAGACCCGGGAAAGATCGGTCACCGTATAGAGATCCATGCCGGGGACGATCTCCTGGCCGAGGGTGACCGCCTTTTCAGTGACGAAGCCGTTCGCCGGCACGAGCAGGTCGACGGTGCGCTGTGTCGTGCGCGTCCGGTCGAGCTCGGCGATGAAGGTCTCCGGCACATCGAGGAGCTCGAGACGCCGCCGCGCCGCGACCAGCAGATCCTGACCTCCGCGACGGACCTCGGGAAGCTGCGAGCCGGCAAAGCGGTTGGCGGCATCGCGCGCCAGCAGGTATTCGCTCTGCGCGGCGAGGAGCGCGGGTGAGTAGACCGACATCGCCCGCGCTCCTCTTCGCACGTACTGTCCCGTGGCGCTCACGTCGAGGCCCTCGACCCAGCCCGAGATCTTGCTCTGGGCGCGCACTCGCAATCTCTCGTCAGCGACGACCGAGCCCGAGGTGCGGGTCGTGCGGGCCAGATGGCCGAGCTTCGCCGTCGCGGTGCTGACACCGCCGAGACGCCTGCCTTCGTCCGAGACCTCAATCGCGGTGTGTCCGGCGACGCCCGCCAGCGCGGCGGCGTCCTCGGCATACACCGGGATGAAGTCCATCCCCATTTCGTCCTTGGCGGGCGTCGGCGAAATGACGGCCGGGTTCATCGGATTGCGGTAATGGAGAATGCGCCGCTCACCGGCCGCCGCCGGCGGCTTTTCCCCCACTCTCCGCACCAGGTCCATGTTGCAGATCGGGCAGGTGCCGGGATGATCGGTGACGTAGGCGGGATGCATCGGGCAAGTCCAGCGCTCACCCTCCCCGGCGCTCTTCGAGGACGAGCAGGCACCGGCGGCCAGCAGCGTCAGGGCAGCGGCGACGAACAGCAGCAGCAGGAACGAGCGCTTCATGGCAGGGACTCCGGTTCGATTTCGGAAAGCGGGGCGCCGGCGAGCGCCTGGGCCTCGGCCCAGATTCCGTAGCGGTCGGCTTCGGCATTCGCAAGTTCGATGCGGGTGTGGAACCAGTCGTTCCACAACTCGAGAAGCGAAGCGAAGGTCACCTTGTCGTTGAGGAAGCCGATCCGCGCGGCATCGAGCGCTGCGCTCGTCCTCGGCACGATGGCTCCGGCGAGGCGGGTGAGGCTGCGCTCCAGCCGGTCGCGCTCGGCGCCGAGGCGCACTGCCTCGGCCCGGCCGACGACCTGGGCCGCGGCCACCTCGGCACGCGCCGCGTCGACGGCGCTCTCCATCGCGGTGACCTGCGGCCCGAGCCGCCGGTGGCGGAAGAAAGGGAGTTCCATACCGAGCCTGACTGTCAGCTGAGGATTGCTACCTTCGGGCCACATGAACCCGCTGCCGACGCCGAAGTCGGGCCTCAGTCCCAGACGCCCCGCTTCGAGCCGGCGCTCGGTTGCAACGAGCCGCATCTTGGCCGCTTGCACCGTCGGCGCTCGGTCGTCGAACGGCAGCGGGCCCTCGCGCACCGAGAAAACCGGCTCCGGAAGCTCGCCGAGGCGCAGCGGCAGCGACTCTGCGGCGACGCCGGCGAGCGCTGCGAGCCGGGCGCGCGCCGCCTGGAAGCGAACGAAGACCCCGTCGAGCCGCTGGTCGTGCTCGTCCTGAGCGATCTCGGCCTCGAGCACGGCCAGAGCGTCGCCCTGGGTGGTGGCGAAGCGGGAGCTCGCTGTGGCATGAAGAAGCTCGAGCAGCTCGTGCGCTTCGGCCAGGGTGCGCTGCTCGCGATCGGCGGCGTAGAGGTCAGCGAAGGTCCGCCGGACATCGCCTACAAGGTTCTGCTCGGCGACGATGACTGCGACGAGGGCCACTTCGGTCTCCGCGGCAGCGACCGCCTCGAGCGCCTCGCGCTTTCCGGGCCAGCGCACCGGCTGCATGACCTCGACTTCGACCGCAACGGGCTGATCCGAGGTCGATGTGAAATCCGGCAGCGCGTTGCGAATCCAGATGGCGAGCTCCGGGTCGCCTCGCACCCCTGCCGCCTCGGCCAGCACCAGCGCCTCCTGCGCCCGCGCCCGCACCGCCGCGAGCACCGGCGAGCCGGTTCGGGCCGCGCGCTCGAGCGCCGCGACGTCGATCGAATCGGCACCGCGCGCCAGGCCAGCGGCCACTGTCAGCCAGGCCAGACCGAGAGTGCCGAGCTTGCGAAAAAGGGTGCCACTCGCCGCATTCTTCATCTTGCGCTCCTCGCGAATACGAACCGGAAAACGGCGAGATGAAGCTCTCGCCGGACACACTACTCCCGGGAGGAGTCGGTCAGATTCGCCAGACGGAGTGGAGGGTGAAGAGGCCCAGCGGGTGGAGCGTGCCGGCGCGCGAGAAAGTCGCCGCTGTCGCACCTTCGGTCGCCAGGGAAGCCGCCGGCAGCTTTGCAATCACAGCAGCGGGCGGCGGCTCGAGGCCAGGGAGCGCGGAGACCGGAGCCGGAACAGCCGTCGGCCGGCAGCAGTCCATCGGCGCCGACATGCGCCCCGCTTCGCCGTGACATGCCGACCCGCTCGCGACCTTCGCCATCATCGGGCAGTAGCCGCTCATCCGGCAGCGCGCCGCGGCCACCGGCCCGGCGACGAGCACCAGGAGGAGGGCTAGGAGCACGACGCTCAGCGGGCGGTGCACGATCTTCACGCTGAAGAGTGTACACCCGCAGCCGCCCGCCTCCGCCCGCATCCGCCCGCATCCGATGCTACGCTGACCGGCATGACCACTGCCTCTCCCACACCTCTCCAGTCCAAGCGTGTCGCGCTCGTCACCGGCGGCAGCCGCGGCATCGGCCGCGCCACCACCGAGGCCCTGCTCGACCGTGGATTCCAGGTCTTCTTCTGCGGGCGCAGTCCCGATCTGCTCGAGGAGACTCAGCAGGAGCTCCTCCGCCGCTACCCAGACAAGGTGTTCTCGAGACTCTGCGACGTCCGCAGCCAGTCGGCTGTCGAGGAGATGGTGAACTGGGTCGAACAGCAGGCCGGCCGCCTCGACGTCCTGGTCAACAACGCCGGGCTCGGGCACTTCGGGCCGATCGACGAGCTCTCGGGCGACGACTTCCGCGAGGTCATCGAGACCAATCTGCTGGGAGCTTTCTACGCCATCCGCGCCGTGGCGCCGATCATGAAGCGCCAGGGCGAGGGCTGGATCTTCAACATCGCCTCGCTCGCCGCCAAGAACCCGTTCGCAGGTGGCTCCGCCTACAACGCGAGCAAGTTCGGAATGGTGGGGATGTCGGAAGCAGCGATGCTCGACCTGAGGCACGAGGGCATCCGCGTCTCCGCGATCTGTCCCGGCAGCGTCGAGACCGACTTCGGCGGCGGCATCATGAAGTCGCCTCACTCCAGCTCCGGCTGGCGGCTTTCGCCGGAGGACATCGCCAGGGTGGTGACCGATCTGATCGACTTTCCGGCCCGCGCCTTGCCGAGCCTGATCGAGATCCGTCCGACCCGCCCGCCGAAGAAGTAGCGCCGCCGCTCAGGGCGCGGCTTCGCGAAACGTGCCGTCGACGTCGCAGACGACGCTTTCGAGTGCGGCCGCCCGGAAACCGCTGCCGGTGCGCTGGATGGTGTCGCAGGCGCGGTGGATCATCCCGTCGGCGCTCACCTCGGAAAAGACCGTGCGCAGACCGTCACCGTCGCCGAGCCTCCAGACGGTGCTGGGCGAGTACGCCTGCCAGGGCGACCAGCTGCCGCCGTCGTTGCGCAGGCGCATCGAACCAGCCCGCGCCGGCGCGTAGAGATAGAGCTCCACAGAGGCGCTGGGAGCCGTCGGGCGCTCGCCCGCGATGACCAACGGATAGTGGCTGTCGCGGCGACCGAAGAGCTCCGTCCAGTAGTCCGTGAGCGCGGGGCCACGGCACGATTCGCCGCGGTCCGCGCAATCGCAGTCGCCGTTGGCGTCCCAGTCGACGTTCGCGGCGTCTCCGGTCTGGAGAAAATAGCCGACGCCAAGCTCGCGAAAATCGCTCGCCAGGATGTTGGCGCGATGCGGCCGGCTCGCCATCCACTGCGCCATTGCCGCCGCAGGAGAGTCGCCGCCGCCGGCGATGTTCTCGGCCGCAGCGCGGTACGAATAGCCCGCCGCGAGGAGGCGCTCGAACGGATCGCGGCGCGTGGCGCGATCGCAGTGCGAGAAGTAATCGAGCTCGGCCATCGACCGGCTGTGCGCGCGAGCCACACCCGAGAGAACACCGACGAGCTTGAGAGGCGGCAGCGGACAGCCGCGCGCCGAGCAGCCGACGCGCTCCCGGTTCACGAGCTCGGCGACCTGCTCCTCGAAACCCGGCGGCGCAGCCAGGAGCGGCCGCGCCGGATCACCGCTCGCAAGCGCGCTCGCGGCCAGACAGGCGAACAGGCCGGAAAATGAAAAGAGTCGGGAAGTGCTGCGCGGAGCGGGGCTCATCGAAAACAGTGCGGGCCGCGATGGCCTTCGGCGCGCGGCTTCAGCCTGCGATGTGACGGCAGACCAGGCCCTCGAGGATGCGCTCGGCCGGAATGCCGCGCAGACGCAAGGGCGAGGCCGTGAGGAGCTCCTCCGCCAGCGCGAGCATACGGCGGCGCAGCAGCAGGTCGGGCGGCGCCGTTTCGCCGTCGCCGACGGCGGCCCGCCGAACCGCGGCCGCGGCGAAGAGCCAGGGTTGCTGGGCGCGAGGGTCTTCGAAGCCCAGCGAGTCCGTTCCATCGCCGGCGGGACCGCGCTTCTTCGCCGCTTCGAGATCCGCCTTGGTGCGTTTGCCGACGGGATCGAGCCGTGCGGCGGCGTCGAGCAGCCAAAGGGCGCCGCCGCCGGCCGCGAAACGCTCGACACTGGCGCGAAAGCCGGTCGCGACCGTTCCGAGAAGCGTTTCCGGCAGCGCCGTCGGCGCACCAAGATAGATCGCGAGCGACCGGCTGCGCAGCGTCGGCGAGAGATCGAGCCGCGACGGTGCGAGCAGCAGGAAATTGCGCGGCGAGCGTTCGACTGGCTCTTCGATCGCCTTGAGCAGCGCGTCGGAGGCCTCCGACGAGAGGCTCGCCGCCTCGGCGACGACGAAGACCTGCCCGCGCGCCTCGTACGGCGCGAGCTGCGCCGAGCGCAGCATCTCGCGCGTCGCGTCGGCGGACACGGAGGTCTTGAGATCGCGCACCAGCCAGAAGAAGTCGGGATGGAAGCTCTCCGCTTCGCCGCCCGCGAGCTCCGGCAGGCCGATCCGCCGGCAGTGGCGGCACTCGCCGCACGGACGCAAAGCGGGCTCGCGCTCGCAGAGCAGGGCGCGGGCAAAGCTGAGCGCCGCGTCGAACCGCGAGCCCTCGGAGCCACCGTGCAGGATGACCGAAGGGTAGAGGCGGCCTTCGATCGCGAGCGCCAGGGTGCGCTGCACGCGGTCGAGATTCATGGAGCGGGTTCCGGCAGCGGCTCGAGCCCACCCATCGCGGTGAGCGCGGCAAGCATTTGCGCTTGGGTCTCGAGAGGGTCGCCGGCAGAGTCGATGATCCGGAAGCGCCCCGGCTCCGCCGCGGCGAGCTCGAGGTAGCCGGCGCGGACGCGCTCGTAGAAATCGAGGCTCTCGACGTCGAGCCGGTCGACGGCGTTGGCGCGACGGCGGCTCTTCGACGCCCCGCGCCGCCGGGCGTCCGCTGCCGGCAGGTCGAAGAGCAGAGTGAGATCCGGACGGCGTCCGCCGGTCGCCACCTCGTCGATCCGGTCGATCGCCTCCTGCCTCACCCCGCGACCGTAGCCCTGATAGGCGCGGGTCGAATCGCTGAAGCGGTCGCAGAGGACATGCCGGCCCGACGCGAGCCCGGGCTCGACGGTCTCGAGCAGATGCTGGCGACGGCTGGCGAAGACCAGCAGCAACTCCACCGTCCCATCCATGGCGCCCCAGGAGCGGTCGAGAAAAAGCTCCCGGATCGCCTGCGCGAGCGGCGTTCCGCCCGGCTCGTGAGTGACGAGATGCGGCAGGTTCCGGGCCGCGAACCAGGCGGCGGCAGTGCGCAGGTGAGTCGACTTGCCGCTGCCGTCCAGACCTTCGAAAGTGATGAAGCGGGCCACAGGGGAGAAATTAGCACGCCGCCCGGGTCGGGTAGACTGCACCGCGCGCCAAATCATGCCCTCGATCGCCTCCCCAATCCTCTGGACCACCTTTCTCGTCATCTGCGGGCTGCTGCTGATTCTCGACCTCGCGGTGCTCAACCGCGGCGCGAAGGTCATTTCAGCGAAGGCTGCGGTGCGGAACACGCTCTTCTTCGTCTCGATGGGCGGTCTGTTCGCGGCCTACCTCGCCTGGGAGTTCGGCAGCGCGCCGGCGCTCGAGTTCGTCACCGGCTACCTCATCGAGTACGCCCTGTCGGTCGACAACCTCTTCGTGTTCCTGGTCATCTTCACCTACTTCCAGGTTCCGCCCGAGCATCAGCACCGGGTCCTGTTCTGGGGCATCCTGGGGGCGATCTTCCTGCGCGGCGTCTTCATCGTCGCTGGAGCGGCGCTGCTCGCCAAGTTCGCCTGGATGATCTTCGTCTTCGGCGCCTTTCTCGTCTACACCGGCATCAAGCTCCTGTTCGCTGGCGACGAGTCGATCGACCCGTCACGCAATCCGATCCTGCTGCTCTGTCAGCGCTTCCTGCCGGTGACCTCGGAGTACCACGGCGAGCGTTTCTTCGTCCGCCTGCAGGTGGACGGGTTGAACAAGCTCCTGGTGACGCCGCTCTTCCTGGTGCTGGTGGTGGTCGACGTCATCGACGTCGTCTTCGCCGTCGACTCGATCCCGGCGATCTTCGCGGTGACGCGCGATCCGTTCATCGTTTTTTCGTCGAACATCTTCGCGGTGCTCGGCCTGCGCTCGCTCTACTTCCTGCTCGCCGATCTGATGGGCAAGTTTCACTACCTCAAGTACGGCCTCGGCCTGGTGCTGGCGTTCGTCGGGCTCAAGA
>JBDSRU010000283.1:0-8322 GCA_039929145.1 Thermoanaerobaculia bacterium | reverse complement strand
CGCGCTCGCCATCCAGGCGCTCGAGGAGGTCGACGGCGTCGTTGGGAGAGATCTGACGCAGCAGATCGGCGAGGGCCGTATCTTCCAGCTTGCCGAGCACGGTCGCCTGGATGTCGGGCCCGAGCTCGGCGACGGTGCGGCCGGCGATCCTGAGCTCGAGGAGCGTCTCCATGAGGCGGTCGCGCTCGTGCGGGGTGAGCAGTGGCACGAGGCGCGCGAGGTCGGCGGGGTGGAGCCGCGCCAGCAGGCGCCGCGCCGGACGCTGCTCCGGACGCCGCAAGAGGCGCAGGATCAGGCGTTGCCGATGACTTCCGGCAGCGCTCCGGCGCGCGCTCGCGATGGCCTCGTTCTGCATGGGTGGATGTTAGAGTAATTCGCGATGATCCAAGAGCTTTTCCATATCGGCCCGATCGTGATCAGTCCGTTCGGCGTGATGCTGGTCCTGGCATTTTTCTCCGGCTACCTGCAGCTCAAGCGCGGCATGAAGCGACTGGGCGTGGGCGACGAAGAAGACGCGAGTTCGATCCTCTTCGCAGCGGGTGTGGGCGGGATCCTCGGCGCCAAGATTTACTACGCGCTGCTCTACGGCGACTGGCATCTGCTGCTCGACCGCTCGGGCCTCGTCTGGTACGGCGGCTTCATGCTGGCGACAGCGGCGGTGATCTGGGTCGTCCGGCGCCGCCGCCTGCCGTTCTGGCCGCTGCTCGACGCCGCGACACCGGCGCTCGCCCTCGGCTACGGCGTGGGGCGGATCGGCTGCTTCCTGGTCGGCGACGACTATGGCCGCCCGAGCACGCTGCCCTGGGCGATCGCCTTTCGCAACGGCCTGCCGCCGACCACCGCCGGCTACCTGCGTTCGGAGTTCGGCCTGGAGATCCCGCCCGGAGTCGCGGACAACGAGCTGCTGCGGGTGCATCCGACGCAGCTCTACGAGACGGCGATGGCGCTGGTCATCGCCTGGCTCGGCTGGCGGATGCTCCGGAGTTCCCGCGGGCGGCAAGCCGGGCGGACCGCGCTCGCAGTCTTCGCGGGTCTCGCCGTCGAGCGCTTCCTGGTCGAATTCGTGCGCGCCAAGGACGACCGCTTTGTCGCCAGCCTGACCCTGGCGCAGGCGATCAGCCTCGCGATCCTGATCCTGCTGGCGGTTCTCTGGGTGGGCCGCCGGCGGGCCTGGAGCGGTGACGCCATGCCGGCGCTCGCGGGACCGGGTTGATGGTTCCGGCACGCCTGCTGTCGATCGCCGGCTCCGATTCGAGCGGCGGGGCCGGAATCCAGGCCGACCTCAAGGCGTTTGCCGCTCACGGCGCCTACGGCATGACCGCCATCACCGCGATCACGGCGCAGAACACCCTCGGCGTGAGCGCCGTCCTCGCGCTGCCTCCGGCGCTCGTCGCGGCGCAGATCGATGCTGTCTTCGCCGACCCTGGGGTCGACGCCGTGAAGATCGGCATGCTCTCCGACGGCCCCATCATCGCCGCCGTTGCCGCCTCTCTGGAGTTGGCACTGGCGAACGCGCGAGTCCCGGTGGTACTCGATCCGGTGATGATCGCCAAGAGCGGCGACGCGCTTCTCGACGCCGGCGCGGTCGAGGAGTTGCATCGGCTCTATCCGCTGGCGACCCTGTTGACGCCCAACCTGCCCGAAGCGCAGCGGATCGACGGCGGTGGCGAGCCCGGCGCGACGGCGACTCTTGCGGACCGCGAGCGCCTGGTGCGGCGCCTCGGACGGCACTGCGCCGCGGTGCTGCTCAAAGGCGGGCACGCCGAAGGCACCGAGGTCGTGGACCTGCTCTGGGACGGATCGAGCCTGCACTCTTTTCGCCATCCCAGGCTCGCCAGCCGCTCCACCCACGGCACCGGGTGCAGCCTCTCGTCGGCCATCGCGGCACGGCTCGGGAGGGGAGAGCCGCTGGTCGCGGCGGTCTCGGGTGCGATCGCCTGGTTGCACGAGGCGATCGCGCGCGCCATGCCGATCGGTGCCGGCATCGGTCCGGTCGATCCTTTCTGGCACCAACGGCCGGCCGCCTTGCCGGCAATCGAAAGCAGGTGTTTCGCTTGAGCACGCGGCCGATCGTCGATCTGCTGGTCGTCGGTGCCGGGCCGACGGGCATCGGTCTCGGGGCGGAGGCGATCCGGGCAGGCCTCTCGACCCTGCTGGTCGATCGCGGAGCTCTCGTGGCTTCGCTGGTCGACTATCCCACCGAGATGCTCTTTTTCACCACCCGCGACCGCCTCGAAATCGCCGGCGTGCCGTTCACGATCCCGGATGACAAGCCGAACCGGCGCCAGGCTGTGGCCTACTATCAGGCCGTGGCGGCCAAGTACGAGCTGCCGCTCGCCCTGCACGAGAATGTCGAGTCGATCCAGCCGACGGCGAACGGCTTCGTTGTCTCCTGCCGGGGACGTTTCGGCCCTGTCGAGCGTCACGCCAGGGCGGTCGCGATCGCTTCGGGCTATTTCTGCAATCCGTTGCGACTGGGTGTTCCCGGCGAAGATCTGCCCTGGGTGCACAGCCGGTATCGCGAGCCGCTGGCTCATTTCGCAGAGCCGGTGGTGGTCGTCGGAGGAGGCAACTCGGGCGTCGAAGCGGCGCTCGATCTCTTCCGCCACGGCGCCCGGGTGACGCTCGTGCACCACCGTCCGGCGCTCAGGGAGACCGTCAAGTACTGGGTGAAACCGGACATCGAGAACCGCATCGCCGAGGGGGGTATCCGGGCACTGCTGGGGGCCGAGGTCGTGGCCTTCGCTCCCGGCGTGGTGCGGGTCCGGACCGGCTCTGGCGGCACTGGCGGGCCGGCGGCGCCGGACAGCTCCGGAATCGAAGAGCTGCCGGCGGGAGCGGCCTATGTCCTGATCGGATACGCTCCCGAGACCGGGATTCTGGAGGCGGCCGGAGTCGGCGTCGATCCGGTCACAGGAGCGCCGGAGTTCGATTCCGCGAATTGCGAGACCGCCGTGCCCGGACTCTACGTGGCGGGTACGATCCAGGCGGGCCGTGAGACCCACCGGATCTTCATCGAGAACTCGCGCGACCATGGCGTTCGGATCGCAGCGCATCTCGCGGACCGCCTTCGTGGTACGACGATTGCACTCGATCGAGTCGATGCAGTCGATGCTGCACCTGCTGACCACTGACCGGCCGCCCATGAGACCGCCTCCCGAAGGAGACCCCGGCATGAATCGCTCGATCGCTCGATGGAGTTCCGCAGCTCTCGCCGCAGTTCTGATGCTCGCCTCGGGAGTCGTGGCGCAGGCGCCTGGAAATCAGGGGGCCGCCGGGTCGATCTTCGGCGAGACCGTCGACGTGCGGGTGATCAACGTCGAGGTCGTGGTGACCGACAAGCAGGGGCTGCCGGTGACCGGCCTGCAGCCGGGCGATTTCGCTCTCAAGGTGGACGGCGACAGCGTGCCGATCCAGTACTTCACCGAGGTCCGCGGTGGCGACGCCATCGAAGGTCCCGCCGACGAGCCGATGATTCCGGGCGTGCCTCAACTCGCTCCGGGCACGCCGGTCGGGACGAGCTACCTGGTGTTCATCGACGACTTCTATCCCCTGCAGCGTGATCGCGACAAGGTGATCGAGAAGATCTCGGCCGACCTCGGACGGCTGCGCCCCGAGGACCGCATGGCGGTCGTCGCGTACGACGGCCTGCGCCTCGAGATGCTCTCCACCTGGTCGCAGTCGAGCGCCGAGCTCGAGCGCGTCTTCCGCAAGGCGATGACCCGGCCGGCGAGGGGCCTGCAGCGCGAGGCCGACGACCGCCGGTTCACCCACGACGGACGCGGGGACCGTCTGATGGGAAACCGTTCGCGGCTCCTCGACTCGACGCAGATGCGGCTCGACACGGATGAGCGCGCGTATGCCGAAACGCTGCAGGACCAGGTGAAGGGCATCATCGCGGCCGCCTCTTCGGCGCTGCGCGGCTTCGCCAACCCGCCCGGCAGAAAGGTCTTTGTCATGCTGGCCGGCGGCTGGCCGTACGATCCGGTGCAGTACGCCATCAACGACTACAACCGCACCGTGCTCGAGTCGGACTTGAAGCGCGGCGACGAGCTCCTCGCGCCGCTCATCGGCACCGCGAACCAGCTCGGCTACACGATCTATGCGGTCGACGTCCCCGGCTTGACCGAGGAGTCGACGGCGAGCGCCGAGTACGCGGCGGGCTCCAATTTCGTCGATCGCAACACGAACTTCCAGCGCGAGAACAACGTGCAGTATTCCCTTCAGTACGTCGCGACGGAGACCGGTGGCAAGGCGCTGATGAACGGTCAGCGTGAAGAGGTGCTGGCGCGGGTCACCGACGATACCCGCTCCTACTACTGGATCGGCTTCGCCCCGGCCTGGCAGGGGAACGACACCGCGCACAAGGTCGCGCTCACGACGCGGGTGGACGGCCTGCGCATCCGCAACCGGGCCGGCTACGTCGATTTCTCCTCGAAGTCCCAGACCAGTATGTCGGTCGAGAGCATCCTGCTGTTCGGTGAAGGCCCTGGCTCGGCTCCGTTGCCGGTCGAGATCGGCACCCCGGTCAAGGTTTCCGGAACCAAGATGAACGTGCCGGTGACGCTGCGCATTCCGCTTTCGATGCTCACCACCGTAGCTACGGAAAGCGGCGTCAGCGCCGAGGTCGAGCTGCGCATCGCGGCGCTCGACGAACGTGGCGGCAGGTCGGACATTCCGGTGATTCCGATCCGGCTCGACATGCCCGGAAAGGCGCCGGAGGGCGCTTTCGCGACCTATACGACGATCGTCCAGCTGCGCCGGGTCAAGAACGAGCTCGTCCTCGCGATATCGGATACGGCGGGCGGTGCGATCTATGCGACGCGGGCGGAAGTTCGGCCCTGATTTTCTTGTCGTCCTGAAGTCCAATCGATGCCGTCGAGCTGGCCGAAGGGCCGATGCCGGTTTTTCCGAGGAACTGACTTTCATGAAGAGAATGCAGCCCTGTCGCCTGATCCTGTTCTGCCTGGCGGTTCTCGCCGCGCCGGCGATGCCGACGCACCTGGACGCCCAGGGAGCGCCCTCCACGGCGCAGCCAAAGGCTGGTACTCCTTCCGGCGCCGGGCCGGCGACGGCCGCGCCCGGAGCGCAGCTCGACACCCAGCCGCCACCGGCCATGGGCAGCGGCGATTTCTTCGAATCGATCGACGTCAGCGTCGTCAACGTCGACGTCTACGTGACCGACAAGAAGGGCAACCGGATCAACGGCCTCGGCCGTGATGACTTCCAGATCTTCGAAGACAAGAAGCCGATGGGGATCACCAACTTCTATGCCGTCCAGGAGGGCCGCCCGATACCGACCCCGGAGGAGATCGCGAATCCGGCGCTTCTGCCGCCTCCGCCGGTGCCGGGGATGCCCCCCGCGATTCCGGACGATCAACGCCTGCATCTCGTGGTCTACGTCGACAATTTCAACATTCATCCGTTCAGCCGCAACAAGGTCTTTGGCGCCTTGCGCGAGTTCCTGCGCTCGGATCTGACGCCGGGCGACCGGGTGATGCTGATGACTTACGACCGTGAGCCGCACGTCCGGCGGCCGTTCACCTCCGATCCGCAGATCATCGCCTCGGCGCTCTTCGAGCTCGAAAAGCTGAACGCTTTCGCGACTCAGGTCGACTCGGACCGCCGCGACCTGCTGCGCGACCTCGATGACTTGAAGGACCAGAATCAGGCGATCAACCGAGTGCGCTCCTACGCCGACTCGCTGTTCAATGACCTGCAGTTCTCGATCGACTCGCTGAAGAACACCGTGAGCTCGCTGTCGGGACTCCCCGGGCGCAAGGCGATTCTCTACGTGAGCGACGGCCTGCCGATGATCGCGGGGCAGGATCTTTTCCAGTACGTGCAGGAGAAATTCTCGGGGAGCTCGTCGACCGCCATCATGGACGCCCTTTCGTACGACGCCTCGCGGCGCTATCAGGAGCTCATCGCGCAGGCCAATGCCAACCGGATCTCGTTCTACACGATCGACGCCGAAGGGCTGCGGACTTCGTCCTCGGTCTCGGCCGAGAACCGCTCAGCCAATACCAGCGGAATGGTCGACTCGATTCACACCAGCAATCTCCAGGCCCCTCTGCAGATGATCGCCGAAGAGACGGGCGGCAAGGCGATCTACAACACCAACGACGCCGCCAAGGGCCTGCGCACCGTCTCCGACGACTTCAAGACCTACTATTCGCTGGGCTACAGCCCGGTGCACAGCGGCGACGGCCGCTACCACAAGATCGAGGTGCGGACGAAGCGCAAGGATCTGGTCGTGCGGCACCGCGAGGGCTATCGCGACAAGACGACCGAAGCCAAGATGTCCGACGGTGTCGTCTCGGCTCTCTTCTACGACGCCGAGAGCAACAGCATGGCCATCGAAGTGACGCGCGGTCCCGAGTCGCGACGTGACGACGGTCTCTTTACGGTTCCGATGGAGATCCGCATCCCCATCGGCAAGCTCGTGCTGGTGCCGGCCGAAGGAGTCCGGCAGGCGCGGGTGCGGGTCTTCTTCGCTGCCATGGACGGCGAAGGCGGAATGTCCGAAGTGCAGAACGCGGTCGTGCCGATCACCATCCCCGAGGCCGACGTGGCGAACGCGGTGAAACAGGTCTACGTCTACGGGATCTCGCTGATGATGCGCAAGGGGCCGCAAAAGCTCGCCGTCGGTGTGCGTGACGAGGTCGGCGCGACGCAGGCCTTCACCGTGCGCACGATGAACATCGGAGGCAAGGGATGACCTCGCCCTCACAGTGGCTCGCCCGGATGCAGAGCCTGGGATCGGCTTACTTCGCCGTCTTGCGCGCCGAGATCGGCGCCGCGCTGCAGGATCTCCAGGAGTCGGGGAAGAGTCTGCTGCGCGCTGCCGTGCTGTTCACGGTGACGCTGGCGCTCGGCTTCTGGACGGTCGGCCTCCTGGTCTATTTCGCGATCGAGATGTTGACGCTCTGGCTGCCGCGCTGGGGAGCGGTCGGGATCGTCTTCGGCTTCTTCGCCGTTGGCACGGCGGCGTTCGCCGCGGCCACCGTGGCGCGGGCGCGCCGGATCGAAGCTCCAACGAGGATGATCGAACGCCGTTTCCACGACCATGCGGCCTGGTGGCAGGGCCGGATCGGTGGCGACGGATCCGAGACGGGCGGGGCGATGGACGACAGCGGCGCCGGCGGCGCGAAAGATGCCGCGGCCGGTCGCCGCATAGGACGCGTGGTCGCGGACGATGAGGAGGAGGAAGCGTGATGAAAAGCGATCCCGATGCCGTCGGGGAGGCCCGCGAGCGGTTCGCCGCCGGCTTCGACGACTTGCGCGGCAACCTCCACGAAGAGCTCGGCTGGGCGCCACGCGGCCTGCGCTGGATCATTCCGGTCGTCGCCCTGGCGGCCGGATTGGCGGCCGGGGTGGTGCTGAAACGCAATCTTCCGCGTCTGCGCGGTGAGGCCCCGTCACGCCGCCGGTTGCGGCGCTGACCGGCCGCCGAGCCCGCTTCGCCGGCGCCCGCAAGCGCCCGCGCCGGCAGCGCTAGAATCCCGCCGTGAGCCCGATACCAGTGCGATCGATGCCGGTCCTCGCAAGGGAGCCCGGTTGCGCGTTTTGACGGCCGCTGAAGCGCGCTCCTTCGACCGCTGGGCGATCGACAAGCTCGGAGTCCCGGCGCTCGTTCTGATGGAGAACGCCGCGCTGGCGCTCGCCGAGGCGATCGCCGCCGGCTTTGGCGAGGCGCGGCGGATCGCGATCTTCTGCGGCCCGGGCAACAACGGTGGCGACGGGCTGGCGCTCGCCCGCCAGCTCGTCACCCGTGGCTACGAGGTCGGCCTCTTTCTGGCCCAGTTCGGACGTCCGCTCTCCGATGACTGCGCCCGCCAGCTCGCGATCTGCCGGGCGATGGAGCTCGCGATCTTCGAGCTCGACAGCGAGTGGCGTGATCAGGTGGCGTCGGCCGCGACCGCCGACCTCGTCGTCGACGCCCTGTTCGGCACCGGCCTCGAGCGCCCCCTGCGCAGCCCGCATGCGGCCCTGGTCGGGTGGATGAACGGCCTGCCGCTGCCGCGCCTCGCGGTCGATATTCCGAGCGGTCTGGACGCCAGCCGGGCCCATCCGATCGGCCCCGCGATTCGCGCCGATGCCACGGTGACCTTCGGCGCACCGAAGGTCGCGCACCTGCTGCTCCCCGCCGCGGAGTGGGTCGGGGAGCTCTCGGTCGCGGACCTCGGGGTGCCGTTCGACGCCAGCCCCTGTGCGGTTGGCGACCTCGCGGTGCTGACTTCGGAGGACTTCGCACACGACCTTCCGGCCCGTTCCTCCTCGGCGCACAAGGGAAATTTCGGACACGTTCTCCTGGTGGCC
>JBDSRU010000282.1:0-2590 GCA_039929145.1 Thermoanaerobaculia bacterium | reverse complement strand
GCCGAAGGCGTGTCGGGGCGGCGACGTCGGCTACCTGCGGTACTTCCACATCCTCGTCTTGCCTTCTGCGAGCCACTCGATCGATGTCGCGATCCGCTTGTCGCGGGTCGCCTCGGTCTTCGCCTCGGTGATCCACTCGAGGTATTCGCGCTGCTGGCTCGGCGGAAAGGCCTCGTAGGTCGTCATCGCCGGCCTGCTTTTCGCCAGCGCGGCGCGAAACTCCGTGGTCATTGCAATCGGCGCGCGCGCCTTAGGGGCTGGACGATCCGGCTTATCTCCACTGCGATTCCGCTCCGCCGCCTCGCGGATCCGGGCGATGACCTTGGCGTCGGCAGGCAGATCGCCGACGGCGGTGATCCGTCCGAACTGACCCGCCGCACCGTCTTCGCCGCTCGGCTCGGGCCGGCCGGCGCGCCAGAAACCGAAGCCGCAGTGGGCCTTGAACGCCGCCATGCTGCAGACGATCCCTTCGAGGACGAAGAACGGCGCGCCCCACTTGATCGTCTCCTCGATCCTCGGTTCGGCTCGGTGAACGAGGTCACGCAGGTGTTCGAGAATCGGACGAGCGAAGGGCGCGGCCATGGCAATGTAGGCGTCGACTCGCGGATCGATCTTCGGCATCCGGAACTCTCCTTGTACGTTCGCGGTCCTTTCGCAGCGAGGGCCGGCAACTCAGCCGTTCGGATCGTGCAGACCTTCGAGCCGGTCGGGACCGAACGCCTTGCGTCCGCCGCGCAGGAGCGTGCGATCTTCGATCGAGGAGGCCGTGAGAATGCGCGACATGTCGACCGCGCGCGCCGCGAGCTCGCGCGCCGCTTCATGGAGGGACGGCGAATCGCGCACCGTGGCGATGTTGCGCTCCATGTCCTCGGCGTCCCAGCCGCGTGAGTGGGCGATGTACGGGTACTGCGGGAAGACGCAGCCGATCTCAGCGAAAAAGCCCAGCATCTGACCGGCTACCGCCTGCACGTTGTCCTGGCCACCGGTGATGATGAACGCCGCCACCTTGTTCTTGAGCAGCACGCGGTTGGCGAGCGTGATCTGATTCTGACTGCAGTTCATGCGCTCAACCATCTTGTAGTACAGCGCCGAAGCCGAGCCCCAGCGGATCGGCGTCGCAACGAGGATGACGTCAGCCCAGTGCACGATCGCCTCGTAGACCCGGTCGAGCTGGTCCTCCGGATCCATCTGCGTGATCGAGCACGGCCAGGTGCAGGCCCGCGCGCTCTTCGAGTAGTAGCCTTCGCAGTTGCGAAACGACAGGTCGTTCAGGCGGATCATCTTGTGTTCGCAGTCGAGCTTCTCCCCGCTGTGTCCCAGGGCGGCGCCGAGCAGCTCGTCCGAGGTCGAGAAGCGCGGCAGGTCGTTGTTCATCGCGGTGGTCGAGATGCCGACCACGCGAATCGGCCCGGGCTCACGCTTCGGAGTCCGGGCGAGCGGGTGCGGTTCGTGCGGCAGCCGGCCGCGCTTCGAGACCGGGGCGAGATTGACAAACAGGTGCCCCTCGCGTTCTTCCACTTCGTACGACGGCACCTGGTCGGCCTCGAAGCCCGGCTCGCCCTGGCCGGTCGTGCAGTGGAACTTCCAGCCGTGCCATGGGCAGACCACGTAATCGCCGGCCAGCGTGCCTTCGCCGAGCGGCCCGCCGACATGGTTGCAGATGCCCGAAATGGCGCCGAATCTCCCGTCCTTGAAGGTCAGGGCAAGTCGCGTTCGCTCGACCGTCAACGGCCGCACCGGCCGGTCGCGGAGCGCCTCCGTCGGTCCCAGGTCCACCCATCTGGCGTCGGTCATCGCTCCCCCTCGGTCGAGTCGAGTCTACTGGCCTGCTCTTCTCCGCCCAAGCCCCGGCCCTGTCCGGGTTGCCTCCCTGGGTCGGGCCTTCGATTCCAAGGCAGTCGCTCAGCTCCGTGGCCAACGCAGGATGCTGCTCGCGGCCGCGTCTTCAGGTAGGCAGCGTGCGAAAGAGCGCCTGTGGCGACCCTTCGTAGAGGACCTGGCGCTCGAGCACCATGCCGATCTTGCGCAGGACCTGATGCGAGCGGAGGTTGGCGGGAGCGGTGAGCGCGACGATGGAGTCGGTCCGCAGGACATCGCGCGCCAGGCCAAGGCAGGCCGCCGCCGCTTCGGCGGCGAGGCCCTTTCCCCAGCATGCGGGAGCCAGGCTGTAGCCGACCTCGATCTCGTCCACCCCCTCGAGCTCGAGATGACGCAGCAGGACGCGTCCGACGACACTACCGAGCCTGCCGAACCCGCCGTCTGCCGGTTCGCTTCGGTCGCGCAGCAACCAGAGCCCGAAGCCGTAACGCTCCCAGTGGGCCAGGTTGCGCGCGATGTACTGCGCGGTCTGCTCCGCAGTGCGGATCCCTCCCAGATACGCCATTTGTTCGCCGTCCAGATGCATCTGGTGCACCGCGGGGAGATCCTCCGGGCAGAGCGCCTCGGCGTGAAGACGCTCGGTGATGAACGTTCGCGGAAGCATCAGTCGCGAAAAATGAAAAAGACCGCGCCGGCGAGGCAGAGCGCGGCCCAGAGGAAGTTGAGCCGCATCGATTGGCGCATGTAGAGAACCGCGAAGGGAATGAAGACC
>JBDSRU010000281.1:0-3384 GCA_039929145.1 Thermoanaerobaculia bacterium | reverse complement strand
GGAAAGAACCCGGCGGTAGACGGCGAGTGTTTTCTCCGCGGTCGACTCCCAGCGGAAGGCTTCGGAGCGCGCGAGGCCCGCCTGGGCGAGCTCCAGGCGAGGCCCGGGATCGCCGGCCAGCCTGGCGAGCCCATCGGCGATCGCGCCGACATCGAGCGGGTCGACGAGCTCGGCGGCGCCGCCGGCGATCTCCACCAGCGCCGGGGTCGTCGAAGCGACGACCGGTGTGCCCGAAGCCATCGCCTCGACGAGCGGCAGCCCGAAACCCTCGTAGAGCGAGGGAAAGACCAACGCGACAGCGCCCTGGACGAGCGCAGGGAGGCGTTCCGAAGCGATCCGCCCGATCCGCACCAGGCGCTCTTTCAGGTGCAGCTCTTGCGCCCAGGCGGCGATCTCGTCGGTCGATTCGCTGCCCTCCGGGGCGCCGGCGATCACCAGGCGCGGACCGTCGGCAGGCAGCCGAGCAAAGGCCCGCACGACGCGCTCGAGGTTCTTGTGCGGTTTCGGGTTGCCGAGAGAAAGGAAGTAGCCGGGGACGAGCCCCAGCTGTCCGAGCTCGGTTGCGAGCTCAGCAGCTCCCAGTCGGCGGCGAAAGGCGTCGTCGACACCGTTCCAGATGACGTCAATGCGCGACGGTGGGACTCCGAGGCGATGCTCGAGGTCGGCCGCTGTCGCCGCCGAGACCGTGAGGATGCGGTCGGCGCGGCGAACTGCCCGGCGCAGGAAGTAGCGCGCGTAGGGGAGCGCCAGGCGGCCCGGCAGGAACTCCGGGAAGACGAGGTGAATGAGGTCGTGGATCGTCACCACGACGCGCATCGGGGTGCGCAGCGGCAGCACATAGTGGGGGCTGTGGAAGAGATCCGGCCGGTGGTGGACAAGCTGCTGCCCGACCGACCACTGTTCGCGCAGCGAATAGCCGGGCGCGTCCTCTTCGACCCAGTGGAAGTTCTGCGGCAGGTCCGGAACGAGCTCCCGCCCGGCGCGCGGTGCGAGCAGCAGGTAGCGCGACTCGCGGTCGAGCCGGCCCAGGGCTCCCAGGAGGCCTCGCAGGTAGGTGCCGATTCCGAAGTCGGCGAGTTTCCGGGCGTCGATCGCGATCGTTGACGCCTCTGGCCGGCTGTGCGAACGCGCTGAAGTCTTCACGGGGCCGGTTCCCGCATCGCCAGAGCCCGGCGGAAACTGAGCGCATGGAGCTCCGCCGAGCGCTTCCAGGTGAAGGCCCTGGAGCGCTCGAGGCCGCGAGCGCGCGCCGCGGAGAGGAGTTCCTGCGACTCGAGCCAGTCGCGCATCGCAAGGGCGAGCTCGGCGGGATCGTCCGGGTCGAAAAGGCGCCCGGCGTCCCCGACCACTTCGGGCAGACTCGAGCGGTCAGAGACCATCACCGGAACTCCACAGGCCATCGCTTCGGCCGCCGGCAATCCGAAGCCCTCGTAGAGCGAGGGCATGATGAAGAGCGTCGCCGCCTGCAGCACTGCGATGAGGTCGGCCCGGTCGAGGTGGCCCAGACGACGCAGTCCCAGCGCCTTCAGCCGCTCGATCCGCCTGTGGGTCGCGGCCGAGCCCCAGCCGTCGGGCCCGGCGACCAACAGGGGAGGCGTCTCGACGCTCTCCCGGCGCAAGGCCTCCCAGGCGTCGAGGAGCAGGTCGAGGTTCTTGCGCGGCTCGACGGTGCCGACGAACAGCACGTAGCGGTCGGGAAGGCCGAGCCGCTGGCGGATGGCTCGGAGCTCGTCTTCGGAAGCCGGACGGAAGTCGGCGGCGACGCCGTTCCAGGCGACATCGATGCGCTCCGCGGCCTCCGGCCACTGCTGGGCGATCTCGCTCTCGACCGCATGCGACACGGTCAGGATGCGCGCCGCCTGACGCACCGTGCTCTCGAGGAAGGGCAGGAGGCTGAGACGGACCCGCCAGGTCAGGGTCTCGGGGTGGTGCAGCACCGCGAGGTCGTGCAAGGTGACCACGCCGGGCACCGGCAGGCGCCGCGGCAGGGTGAGAAGTGGGGACCAGAAGAGGTCGATGTCGCCGCGCGCGAGCCGGCGTGGCAGGTAGCGCTGCTGCCAGATGACGCCGAGTGGGGAGGCGTGAAGCTCGATCGCCAGGCCGCGCTCCGCGAGGCCTACCGACGGATGGAGCGGGGCATGGGCGAGTCCGACCAGTTCGAATTCGTCCTGCTGCAGAAGCTCCCCGAGCAGCGCCTCCGTGTAGACGCCGATTCCGGTGGGACGGGGAACCAGGGCCCTGAGGTCGACGGCGACCCGGGGGCGATCCTGCCGCTGCCGGTGGTGCGGCTGCTCAGAAGGGGCGATGAAAGACTCTCCTCGAGGTCGGGACTGCAGGCGGTCGCCTTCGTCCAGCGTGGAATTCTACGACAGGGCCCCGACCGGCGTCGGGGAGGCCGGTACGGCTGGGGCTCTGCGAAACCGAGTGCTAAAGTTCCCCCCCGCGCGCGATGACCACCGTACCTTCCAATCTCGACCCGAATGCAGCGTCGGATCCGACCTCCGACGCCGGGCGTGCGCGCCTGGCGGCGACGATCGGCGGCCTGCGCGCCGCGGTTCGCCAGCGTCAGGGAGAGTCGGCGACCGTGCGCACCGGGGCCGACGAGCTGCACGGCCTGCTGCTCGAGCTGCAGCGTCACGAGTTCGTCCAGGAGCCGCTGCCCGTGTCGCCGCGGGTCTACGGGCGTTTGCTGGTCTTCGTGCGCAAGGCGTTTTACCACCTGTTCGTGAAGTGGCATGCGCGTGCCGTTCTGCAACAGCAGAACAGCTTCAACCAGAGCGCCAGCCGTCTCCTGACAGAGCTCGCGCTGCGTCAGAAGCGGGCGGTGGAGGAGAGCGCCCGGCTCGAGCAGCAGGTGCGCCGCCTGGAACAGGCGCTTCTGCCCGCCCCCGATCCGGAGAGGGATCCGGCGCTTGCGCCGGGAGGCCCGGGGAGCGCCGGGTGAGTGCCCGGATCGCCATCTGCGCAGCTCAGATTCCATTCATCCGGGGCGGCGCCGAGGTCCTCTACGAGAGCCTGCGCGACGAGCTCGTGCGGCGTGGGCACCAGGCAGAGATCGTCAGCCTGCCGTTCAACTGGTCGTCGCGCCTGAATATCG
The DNA here is from genome assembly GCA_039929145.1 of Thermoanaerobaculia bacterium. Classification (GTDB taxonomy): domain Bacteria; phylum Acidobacteriota; class Thermoanaerobaculia; order Multivoradales; family JAGPDF01; genus JAGPDF01. The sequence goes on along the minus strand of JBDSRU010000281.1, from coordinate 287 downwards.
TCCAGAGCGCGCTCGCCTGGCGGCTGATCGACTTGACGACCGCGGCCGGCGAGCCGATCGACCTGGTGATCGCCACCCGCTTTCCCTCCTATCTGGTGCGGCACCCGCGCAAGGTCGTCTGGCTCATTCACCAGTTCCGGCAGATTTACGACCTCAAGGGGACGCGCTTCAGCGACTTCGGCGAGCGCAGTGAGGACGCCGAGACCGAAAAGATGCTGCGCCAGTTCGACCAGCGTGCGCTGGGCGAGGCCCGCGCGCGCTTCTCGATCTCGCGCAACACCGCCGAC
>JBDSRU010000280.1:0-4773 GCA_039929145.1 Thermoanaerobaculia bacterium | reverse complement strand
GCCGAGCAGTACGGAATCCATCCGCAGACCCTTCGCCTCTATGAGCGCGAAGGCCTCATCGTCCCGGCGCGAAGCGCTGGAAATACCCGCCTCTACGACCAACTGGCGATCGAGCGCCTCGAAGCCATTCTGACGCTCACCCGCGACCTCGGGGTGAATCTCGCTGGAGTCGAAGTGATCCTCAATCTGCGCGACCAGTTGGCGGCGCTCGAATCCGAGATGGCAAGGGTGGCGGGGGATCTCCGGCGCGAGCTGCGCTCGCGTCCGCCCGAGATCGATCGCGCCCGCGCTCTCGTGCCGGCAGCGCCGCGTGCTCTGGTGCGGCGTTAGCTCCTGGTTGCCGCCGGCGTTTCCGGCCCTCGCCGTGCCCCTTCCGCCCGCGTCCTTCGAACAGCGGGCGGGCCGCCACGCTGTTACGATCTCTGTTGTGACGGATTCGATCGCCAATCCCGGCTGTCCGCAGTGTGAAGGACGCGGCTGGATCGTCGCCGCCGACGGCGGCGCCGGCACGGCGCGTCCCTGCCCCTGCCGCAAGGAGATGCTCGTTCCGCGGCTCCTCGACGCGTCGGGAATTCCGCCGCGCTACAAGGACTGCACGCTGGGGAGCTTCAAGCTCACCGGCTACTCGGCCGCGACCGTCCAGCCCCTCGAGGAAGCCAAGGAGCGCTGCACTCGGTACGTCCACGAATTTCTGACCGATGACGGCACTTTCAAGAAGACGGGATTGCTGCTGGTCGGCCCCCCGGGTTCAGGAAAGACCCATCTCGCGGCGGCCATGCTCGGGGCCCTGATCCGCAAGTACAAGATCCGCGGCCGATTCGTGGATTTCTCTTCGCTCATCAGCCAGATCCAGTCGACCTTCGATCCTTCGTCAGCCGAGTCCAAGCACGATATTCTCGATCCGGTGATGAATGCCGAGCTGCTCGTGATCGACGAGCTCGGAGCCCAGAACCAGACGCCGTTCGTGAAGGACACGCTCTACCTGGTTCTCAACCATCGCTATACCCATCGCCTGCCGACGATCTTCACCAGCAATTTTCGCCTCGAGCTGGCGCCGAATTCGAACCTGACGATGAAGGACAAGCTCGAAGAGCGGCTGACTCCGGCGCTGTATTCCCGACTCTTCGAGATGGCCGACGTCGTCGCCCTCGATGTCACTTCCGACTTCCGCAAGGCGCGCGGGACGAAGCAAGGCCGCGTGGAGAGCCCACGCTCATGACCCCTGCCCGGCTCCCGGCCATGGACGCGCTGGCACGCGGCTTCGTGAACGTGCGCGCCAACCGCGAGCTCGTCCTCGTCCAGATCGCCTCGGGCCTCCTGCTTGCGGCATCGATCCTCGTCCCGGTGCTGCTGTTTCTCGTCCGGCTGGGAATTCCCCTCTCGGTTTTCACCGCCAGGGACCCTGAAGCGCTCGCCAGGGAGATCGAGTCGATCCAGGTCGACTTCGGCCAGCTGACCTCGATGCTGGGGCTGGGACTGATCGTCCTGCTGGTGGTCGGGACTCTGGTCTTCATCCTCTACTGCTGGTTCCAGGCCGGAACGCTCGCCGTCCTGCTGGCCGGCGAAGCGCAGGCGCCGCTCGCTCGCAAGGCGCCGCCCGAGGTCTTCAGAACGTTCACCTGGGCGGGCTTCGTCGGCTGGGCGAGCCGTTATGGGATGCGATTGTTCTGGGTCAACAATATCTTCCTGATGCTGCTGACGCTGGTGCTGATCGCTTTCACCCTGCCGTTCCTGCTCGCCGCCTGGCTTTCCGAGGGAACGATTTCGGCGGTCGGCTGCGTCGTCGGCTGCGGTCTCGCTCTGCCGCTCGGCTTCGTCGCGGTGGTGGTGGTCCTCGCCATGATGGTGGCGCAGGTCTGCGCCGTCGAGGAGGGCACTTCGGCATGGCGGGCGACGCGGAGGGGATTCGCCATCACCGGGCATCGACTGGGAGGGCTCCTCCTGCTCTACCTCCTGATGATCGTCGGCTCGCTCGCCGTCACCACTCTCTTCGGCGTGCTCGGGCTGGTCCTGAACCTGGCGCTCGCCCGGCTGGCGCTCCTGCAGACCGTGCTCTCGGCCGGCCTCGGCGTCGTCGAGTTCGTGCTCTCGGTCTGCCTGACGCTGGTGATGACCGCGGCGATCGTCGCGCTGGTGCGCTCCGAGATGCGACTCGAGTCCGCCGCACCGCGAACCGGCGAGTGAAGATCCGGCCCGAGTCGATCCTTTCGCGCGCCGCGGGGCTCGCTCTGCTGGCGACGCTTGCCACGCTTGCCGTGACCGGCTCGTGCGCCCCGGCAGGGAGGAAGGCGACCCTGCCCCCCGTGCCGCCACCGTCGCCCGCGCCGCAGCTCCCGCCCGAGAGCGCTCCTGCAGCCGCAGCGCCGCAGTCCGCCGTGCCGATGCCTCCTGCGGAGCCGTCGTCAGGAGACGCTCCTCCGGTGGCCAGTCCGGCGGCGCCGGCACCGCCAGTCGGGGCACCTGTGCGCCCGCTCCTGTCCACACCCCGACCGTTCACCGGCTGGGTGCGCATCGGATTGGCGACCGATCTCGAGAGCATTACGCTGCCCTGCTGCGAAGGCGAGCTCTCGGTCGACGTCGGCAGCGCTCGTCTCGACGTCGCCTCACCGCTCAGGATCCGCCCCGCCGCGGCGAGCGTTGGCATCACTCACTACCGGGTGCAGATCGCCGCGCTCAAAGACGAGGGGCAGGCGAAGGAACTCGCCCGGCGTCTCGGGGTGCTCGCGACCCTGCCGGCAGACGCCCGCTTCGACGCCCAGGCCGGAATCTACCGCGTTCGCCTCGGCCGCTTCACGGAGCGCGAAGCCGCGGAAGAGGCGGGCCGCCGCCTGGTGCGCTTCGGTGTCGACAGCTCGTGGGTCGTCTCCGAGGGCGGAGCGCTCGGCGAGGCGGCGCTCGAGCTCACCCATCGCGGCAAGAGCTACCGCGTCGCCGGCCGGAGTTTCGCGCTCGGGGCGGCCGAGGACTCCGGAGTGCGCTGGGAGGGCCGGCGCTACCGCGGCCGGCTGGTGGTGTTTCTCAACGATCGCGGGCGGCTCAACCTCGTCAACGAAGTGCCGATCTAGCAGTATCTGCGCGGCGTCGTGCCACGCGAGCTCGGGCCGGGGGCTTACCCCGAGCTCGAGGCGCTCAAGGCGCAGGCGATCGCCGCGAGGAGCTACACCCTGCGCAATCTCGGCGAGTTCGCCGACGAGGGTTACGACCTCTGTGGCACGCCGCGCTGCCAGGTCTATGGCGGCATGGAGGACGAGCACCCGCTCTCGGATCGTGCCGTGGCGGAAACCGCCGGTGAAGTCCTGATCTACGACGGGCAGCCGATCGACGCGCTCTACAGCGCGACCTGCGGCGGCCATACGGAGAACGTCGAGGTGATCTTTCCGCTGAAGCGCGCCCCCTACCTGCGCGGCGTCCCCTGCATCGAGGCCGGAGCGGCGACGCTTCGCGGCGCGCCGGGTGGGGCGGTCGCTCGGCCCGGCTTGGCCAGCGCAGTGCTCGGGAGCGCGCTCCCGGGAGTTGCCGAGAGACTCGGAACCGCCGCCGACCTCGAGCGGGCGCTCTCACGCCTGGCCGAGGCGGCAGGCCTGGCGACGCCGGAGGACCATCTGGCGTCGCTCGACCGGCGCGAGCTGCAGCGCTTTCTCGGCTCGATGTTCGATCTCGCCGCCGACGCGCGACTCTTCGTGCACCCGGAGGAGCTCGGCTACCTGGTCGCCCATCCGCCGGCGGAATGGAATGCCGCCGACCGCCGGCTCGCCGCATTCCTCGCCGGGAGTGGACTGCTGGCTGCGCCGAGCGCGGCCACGACGCCGGTGACCGCGAGCGAAGGCGAAGAGCTTCTGCTGCAGCTGGCGCTCTTCCTGCGCGTCGTCGAGCGGCGGGAGGCGAGCTTCTCGAGTCTCGCGGAGATCGGAGCGCACAAAGCCGTGGGAGCGCCTGGAGGCGTGGGCCAGAGCGGCTCGCGCGAGCTGGTGGCGCGCGACGACGGCGCCGAGCTGCACTTCGCGCTGCCGGCCGAGCTCGCCACCTTCCGCGTCGAGGGCGGCACGCAGCGCGCCGGCGAGCTGACGCTCGTAGCCGGCGACGTCCTGCACCTCTATCTCGTCCACGGCGGCCTCGTCGCCGTCGCGCAGGAAGTCGATCCACGCGGCACGAGCTTCGACCGCACCCACAACTTGTCGCGCTGGACGCGCTATCGCAGCGACACCGACCTTGCCGCCTCGGTCGCGGCGCGCCTCCCGGGCTTTGCCTTTCGCAGCTTCGAGGTCCTGCTGCGCGGCGTCTCCGGGAGGGTCGGCAAGATCCGCCTCTCCGGACGCGACGGGGAGACCGTCGATGTCGAGGGGCTTGCCGTGCGTTGGACGCTCGACCTGCCCGATACCCTGTTTACCGCCCGGCGGCTCGCGCCCGCGAAAGGGGAGGCGGGCTGGCAGTTCTCCGGGCGTGGCTGGGGGCACGGCGTCGGTCTCTGTCAGGTCGGTTCCTACGGCATGGCCCGACGCGGTCACGGCTACCGCGACATCCTGGCCCACTACTACGGCGGCGCGACGCTGCAGAAGATCGCCTATTCCGGAGCGGCGGCCGCTTCAATTGCCGCTCCCGGAGCGGCGCGGTAGCATTCCAGAGCCGTACAGGAGCCCCAATGGACTTTTCTCTCACCGAAGAACAGCGGGCCATTCGCGAGATGGCCCGGAAGTTTGCCCTCGCCGAAGTCGATCCGATCGTCGACGAGATCGACGAAGCGCAGCGCTTCCCGATGGAGGTCATGCGCAAGGC
>JBDSRU010000279.1:0-2674 GCA_039929145.1 Thermoanaerobaculia bacterium | reverse complement strand
GGGCGGAGGTGGCCGGACTGAAGCGCGCTGAAAGTGCCGGCCAAGCCGGCTGGAGCCTCTCCCTCCGCCTGACGATTCGCGGCAAGAGCGTGGAGCGTTCGCTGCCGGTGACCTGGAGCGAGAAAGAGGGGGGGCTCACCGCCGAGGTTCTGGGCGAGTTCCACTTCCGCGACTTCGGAATCGAACCCTATTCGACGATGCTCGGCGCGATTCGCAACGACGACCGCTTTCACCTCTTCGTGCGCGTGGTGGCGCGGGCCGCGGCTTCCCCGGCCCCCGCCGCGCCAGCACCGTGAAGCGGCTAGCGCGGGGGGCCTAGAGCGGCCACGGCGAGAGTCCCGACGGCCGCCGGGCTGAGCTTCTCGAGGACCGCCGCACGTCCACGCTCGCCGATCTCGATTGCTGCTGCGCGGTTCTCGTAGATCCACCGCATCTGTCGGGCGGCGTGCTCGACGCTCGGCTCCGCCCAGAGGCTGCCGCCGCGGAAGGGGCCCTCAGCGGTGCGGACCTCGACCTCCCTGAAGTCGACCAGGAGCGAGTTGTCGCGGTTCATGAACTCGAGATTGCCGGAATAGCCGGTGGCGATCGTCGGCTTCCCCGCTGCCATGGCCTCGGCGCAGGTCATGCCGAAACCCTCCGCCCGGTGGAGCGAAACCAGGGCGTCGGAGTTGACGAGGAGCGCGAGGTAGTCGGGTCTCGACAACGGCTGGCAGTGGAACCGGATGTCGAGCCCGGTCGCGGAGGCCTGCTGCGCGAGCCTCCGCAAGCGCCGCCGATGAGGCCAGCGTTGCGCATTCGCGATCCGCAGCCAGAGGCTCGCAGGCTCGCCGGGGCGAAAGGCGCGGGCGAAGGCAGCGACGACGGCCTCGGGATTCTTGCGCTCGATCGAGCTATTGGCGTCGAAGGTGTGAAGGAGAGCGAACCGTGCGTGATCACCGGGCTCGACCTTTCGCCGCAGGCGCGCCGCGGCCGACTCGAACTCGACCGGATCGATCGCGCACGGGACAACCAGCACCTCGCGATCGAGCGCTTCGGCGAGACCGTTCGCCGCAAACGACGACAGCGCCCAGACCTGGTCGAACGCCTGAAAGTTCGGCGCCCAGAGCGGGTTGGCTTCGCGTTGCTCCCACGCGAGATAAGCGACATTCCGGCGCGAGGCCACCAGGGCCGCCGGAAAGGTCTTCAGCAAGGGCCCTTCGAAATGCGGAAAGCTCACGAAGAGATTCGTGCCGAGGCCGAAGTCGTAGCGCCGGAGGAACTCCTCGGGGCGCAGCCCCGGCCCCATGGCGAGATTGCCCAGCAGGTTCTCGCGCACCTCGAGGCCGCCGCCCCGCAGCGCGCTCGCGAGCCCCCGCGACATGCTGCCGAGACCGATCGGACTGCGGAAGAAGCCGAAGAGGTTGACCCCTAGTCTTCGAACGGGCGACGCCGACGCCTGCCCCCCAACCTTTCGGAGGCTCGCGACCTCGTCATCGGCGAGAGCCGCGTAGCGCTTCCGGAAGTCGTCGAGAGCGCGTCCAAACTCCGCTCGCGAAGCGAGCAGCGGCGCGAGCAGCGCCTCCTGACCCTCTTCGAGCAGCGGCGAGGGCTGGCGGCTGCCGTTGGCGCGCAATTCGAGCACGAGCGGCAGGCCGGACCAGGGACGCTCCTCCATCAGCCAGAGGTACATCACCACGTCGTCGAGGTCGTATTCCGGACAGTGGCCGAGGCAGGCAAGGAGCAGCCGGGCAAACTGCGGGGCATCGACTCCGGCGAGCGCGAGCGGCCAGGCGCTGGCGAGCCCGGGGCTTCGGTCGAGGAAGGAGAAGATTCGCGCCAGCGCTCCGCCGCGAGCGGCGTGGGCGAAGCGCGCGGGGGTGTCGCCGTCGAGCAGCTCGAGGCGGGTGCCGAAGATGCGCAGCCACGAGGTGAACGACTCTGCCCCTTTATCGAGAAGATCCGGGAACTTCAGGCGCAGGTCTTCGCGTTCACGCACCAGGCGCCAGACCGTGAACACCGCAGAGACGGAGTAGATCTCGTCCGTGAGCTCGCGAATGCCGCGCGCGAGATCGCCTCGCCCAGCCGCTTCGAGGCCGGTGAGCAGCGTCTGACGATCGCGCCCGAGCGGTTGCTCGCAGGCGTCGAAGACTTGGGGCAACTCATCGCGCAAGCGCGCGAGGCGCCGCAAACCCTCGGCACGAGGCACCACGGGCCGGTGGCGATCGAAGAGGTCGACGTAGCCCATCTCGTGAACGCCCGAGAGGCTGAACCAGCGCAAGAGCGGATCGGGATCGAGGTCGGCGTCGGGCTGAAAGGTGCGCAGATCCGCACGCTCGCGATAGATCGCCGCGAGAAGCAGCGGCAGAAGGCTTGCCGCGCCCGGAGAAGGAAGCAGTACGGCGCGACAATAGGTCGCTTCTCCAGCTGGAGTGAACGGGTCGATCTCCCGGCGCAGCTCGGCCTCGTACTCCTTGAAGAGTTCGCGCAGGCGGCGGTCGATCGGAATACCGGAGGGAAAGCGCGAGAATCGATAGTGCCGCGCCGACCACTCTGCCAAGCCGTGCGCCGTGAGCTCCTCGAAGTAGAAAGTGAGGAGTCTGCCGAGCGAGCGATCGCAGTGGACCGGATGGCGGTGGTTCCCGACCGAGAGCTCCAGCGGCCGGTCGGGCAGGTAGCCGCTGAAGTGAAAGGCGAC